>DBGFLF010000184.1:0-3798 GCA_048528725.1 Collinsella sp. | reverse complement strand
TTGGAGAATCCCGGCCGCGATGTTTTGCTGGCACAACTTGGGCAACGTCTCTCCGAGGGCTGCCTGGATGCCGGCGAACTGCTGGCGGGCGGGGCCGTTCAGGAGGACGCTGCCGCGTTAGACGAAGAAGCGCTCGAGGAGTTTCTTGAGGCGGGTGAGCTTTCCGTCGCGACGCTGTCGCGCATGGTTGCCGAGCGCAAGCTCTTTCCCTGTTTTGCCGGGTCGGCGCTCAAGGACCAAGGCGTGGACGAGCTGCTGGATGGCATATGCGCGCTGATGCGTGAACAGGCGTGGCTCCCGGAGTTTGCCGCGCGCGTCTATCGTGTCAGCCGCGGGGATCGCGGCGAGCGCTTGGCATGGGTTAAAGTAACCGGCGGCACACTGCATGCCAAGCAGATGATTGGCGGACGTTCCGGTGCCGAGGCATGGGAGCAGAAGGTCGATCAGGTACGCATCTATAACGGCGAGAAGTATGAGCTTGCCCAAGAAGTTGCTGCTGGCGGTATTTGTGCCATGACGGGCCTTGCGCACGTTCGCCCGGGGGACGCCCTGGGCGCGGAGCCCGCGGGCGATGCACCTGTCATTGCGCCGGTCCTCACCTATACGGTGCTTCCAGGCGAACACGATGTCCATGCGGTGTTCAAAGCGCTGACTGAGTTAGCGGACGAAGATCCCATGCTCGGCGTAAGCTGGAATACGCATCTGGAGCAGATTCACCTGCAGTTGATGGGCGCCGTGCAACTCGAGGTCGTGCAGCGGGTGTTGGCCGATCGTTTTGGCCTTGCGGTCGAGTTTGAGCCCGGCGGCATCCTCTATAAGGAGACCATTTCGCAGCCGGTCGAGGGCGTGGGCCACTTTGAGCCACTGCGCCACTATGCCGAGGTGCATCTGCGTCTGGAGCCGTTGCCAGCGGGTTCGGGCGTGCAGTTTGGCACCGTGACCTCGACCGATGAGCTCGATCTTAACTGGCAACGTCTGGCGCTCACCAACGCCATGGAACGCGATCACCTGGGCGTGCTGACCGGCTCGCCCATCACCGATGTGCGCATTACGCTCACGGGTGGCCGTGCGCATGCCAAACATACCGAGGGCGGCGATTTTCGCCAGGCCACGTACCGCGCGATTCGCCAGGGTTTGATGCAGGCGCGCGAGGCCGGCGCGGCGGTGCTGTTGGAGCCGTGGTATCGCTTTGAGCTCGAGGTGCCGGGGGAGTGCGTGGGTCGGGCGCTCTCGGATGCCACGCGCATGGGTGCCGAGTACGAGCCGCCGACGATGGCGGGAGACCGGGCGACGCTTGTGGGTCGCGTACCGGCATCCGAGGTGCAGGATTATGCGCTGGAGGTAGCCGCCTATACGAGTGGTCGTGGGCATCTGTACCTAGAGTTCGCCGGCTATGCGGCTTGTCATGATGCCGAGCGCGTCATCGAGACTGCCGCCTATGAGCCAGAGGCCGATCTGCCCAACACGCCCGATTCGGTCTTTTGCTCTCACGGCGCTGGCTACACCGTCAAGTGGTACGACGTCCCCGAGGCAGCCCACGTAAAGGTCGATCCCACCACCTTCCGCCCCTGGCGAACAGCAGACGCCGAGTTTTTCGGCCACATGTGACAAAGGGACAGCTCCTTTGTCACATGCTATTGGTATAACTCGGTATAAGTTGGTATAACTATAGGCAGCGTTTGCCAATCCGAGGAGTCCGACATGAATCCAAATCCCTTTAAGCCCACTGCTGGCAAGCGGCCCCCGGTACTCATCGGCCGCGAGTCGGTCATCGAAGATTTCGAGGAAGGGCTCGATAACGGCGCTGGAGCGCCGGGCAGGCTCATGCTCATTACGGGAAACCGCGGCTGCGGCAAAACGGTTCTCCTGCGGGAGCTGCAACGTTTGGCTAGCGAGCGCGGATGGGCGGTTGTTTCCGATTCCGCTTCGCTTGGCTTATGCGACCGCTTGGCCGAGGCGCTTCGCTCGAATAAACCCGTTGTGACGTCAATGGAGTTCGGTCCGTCGTTTGGCCGGATGTCGGTCGAGGTGGCGCGAGCAAAAGGCGAGACGTTGCGAGGGCTGGTCAACGAGCGCCTCAAGAAGCTCGGGCCGGGAAAGGGCTTACTGTTTGCGATTGACGAGGCGCAATCGGCGTCTATCGAGGAACTGGCGGCGCTGGCAGTTCTCTATCAGCAAGTGCTTGGAGATCAAGATGCCACGGGCTTGCCCGATAGCGACCAGCGCGGTCTTGCACTGGTTTTTGCCGGCTTGCCCAGTATGGTTGATGACTTGCTCGAAGAGCCGAGCGTAACGTTTCTGCGCCGCGCCCAGCAGCGTACGCTGGGGGCGATTTCTTTGCCCAAAGTGCGCGATTCATATATCCAGACGGTCAAAGACGCTGGTCTTTACGTTGACGCGGAGACGGCGGACCTTGCGGCGCACAAGAGCATGGGGCATCCCTATATGGTTCAGCTGGTGGGCTATTACATGTGGCGCTCTGCTGTCCGGCGTGGCTCGCAGGTCATTGAAGTGTGGGATGTCGAGGCAGGCCATACGGACGCCGTCTCCGAGTTCTACGAAGCGGTCGACGCGCCCCTGTATTACGGACTGCGCAGCCCACAGCGCCTCTTTATCGAGGCCATGGCTGCTGACGAGGGTAAGCCGACGCGCATGGCGGACATCATTGAGCGTTGCGATCGCACCCAGAGCTGGGCGAGTAAATATCGTGCAAGCCTGATTCGCGAGCGCGTCATCGAGGCTGCCGGATACGGCCTCGTCCGGTTTACCGTGCCCATGCTGGGCGCGTACATTCGCGATCGCATTTTATGGCACGAGTAGGGTGATAAAGGTGACGGAACAGAAGATGAGCCCGCAGGCTATCGAGGTGCGTGGCGCGCGTGTCCATAACCTTAAGGACATCGATATCGATATTCCGCTGGGAAAGCTCGTGGGTATTGCCGGCGTGTCGGGCTCGGGCAAGAGTTCGCTGGCACTGGGAGTTCTTTATGCCGAGGGCTCGCGTCGTTACTTGGAGGCGCTCAGCACCTATACTCGACGTCGTCTGACGCAGGCCGAGCATGCCCAGGTGGACGAGGTTCTGCACGTGCCGGCGGCGCTTGCATTGCATCAGCGCCCCAGCGTGCCGGGTGTGCGTTCCACTTTTGGCACCATGACCGAGCTCAACAACAGCCTGCGTCTGCTCTTTAGCCGTTGCGCCCATCATGTGTGCCCGCATTGCGGGGCGCGTGTGGAGCCGAGCCTTAACGTAGCTGCGGGCCTGTCGCTCACGTGCCCTGCGTGCGGCCGCGAGTTCTACGCGCCGGGCGCCGAGGACCTTGCCTTTAACAGCGGTGGCGCGTGTCCCACCTGTGGCGGAACCGGTGTCATGCGCGAGGTGGACGAGGCGAGCCTGGTGCCCGACGAGTCAAAGACTATCAACGAGGGCGCGGTGCTTCCTTGGGGCACGCTCATGTGGGATCTGATGAAGCAGGTGGCCGGCGAGATGGGCGTGCGCACTGACGTGCCGTTTAACCAGCTCTCGCCTCAAGAGCGCGACATCGTGTTCCATGGTCCGGCGGTTAAGAAACACATTCTCTACGTTCCCAAAAACGGCGAGGGCGCTACGCCGCTCGATTTTACCTATTACAACGCCGTCTATACCGTCGAGAATGCGCTCGCCAAGGTTAAGGATGATAAGGGGCTTAAGCGCGTGGCGCGCTTTTTGCGCGAGGGCCCATGCCGCGATTGCGGCGGCACGCGTCTCTCCGAGGCTGCGCGCCAGCCCCAGGTGCGCGGTATCAATCTGGCGCAGGCCGC
>DBGFLF010000183.1:0-11913 GCA_048528725.1 Collinsella sp. | reverse complement strand
TATGAGTGCCGCCCGACCCAAGATCGCCGACTATCCGTTTACCACGCTCGTGCCCAACCTGGGTATGGTGCGTGCCGGCGAGTACTCCTATGTCGTTGCCGACGTCCCCGGCCTTATCGAGGGTGCGAGCGAGGGCAAGGGCCTGGGCCATCAGTTCCTGCGCCACATCGAGCGCACGGCACTCATCATGCATGTCGTCGATATGACGGGCGGTTTTGAGGATCGCGATCCGGTCGAGGACTATCGCATCATTAACCGCGAGCTCGAGCAATATGGCGCCGAGCTTTCGGAGCGTCCGCAGATCGTTGTCGCCAACAAGTGCGATGCGCCGGGCACGGCTGACAAGATTGCCGATCTCAAACGCGCCGCGCTCGACGATGGACATATGTTCTTTGCCGTGTCTGCTGTGACGGGCGCCGGCCTCAACACGCTGATGCTTGCCGTGGGCGAGCAGGTAGCTAAGCTACGCGCCGAGTTGGCTGTCTCCGATGAGCCGGTCGATCTGCGCGACGATGAGTGGGAGCGCCGCCGCCTGCAGCGTGAGAAGCGTTTCCGCATTGTTCAAGAAGAGCCCCATGCCTTCCGCGTGGTCGGTCGCGCCATCGAGCGTATGGTCATCCAGACCGACTGGGAAAACGAGGAAGCCGTCATCTACCTGCAGCATAAGTTTGCGCGCATGGGTGTTGACGACGCGCTCGAGAAGGCCGGCTGCCGTGCGGGCGACGAGGTACGCATTTGCCAGCGCGCCTTTGACTTTGAGGGCGCCGAGGACTTCTCGGAGTACGAGGAGGATCTCGAGGAAGCAGACGTTGAGGTTATTGACGTAGCCGATGTTGCGGACGATGGCGTTGAGATTGTCGATGCGGCAGAAGTCGCGGACGATGTCGAGACCCCGGAGGGCGAGTAAGTCATGTCGCTGCGCGGTGGAATTGGTCTGCCTGAGCTGCCTATCAAGGATGGGCAGGAGTTTCGGCTTGGCATTATGGGTGGCACCTTCGACCCGATACATTACGGGCACTTGGTTACCGCCGAGCAGGCGCGCGAGTCGCTCGACTTGGACGCCGTGCTCTTTATGCCGGCCGGCTCTCCCGCCTTTAAGCTCGACAAACCGGTGACGCCCGCCGAGGACCGTTATGCCATGACGGTCCTCGCCACCGCTGCGAATCCGGCTTTTTTGGCGAGCCGTTTCGAGATCGATCGTCCGGGCGTGACCTATACGGCCGATACGCTTCATGCCCTTCGCGACTTTTACCCGCCACAGGTAAAGCTCTACTTTATTACGGGTGCCGATGCGATTATCGATATTGTGACCTGGCATGATGCGAACCGAATCGCCGAGCTTGCCACGTTTATTGCGGCGACGCGTCCCGGCTTTGACATCGATACGGCCCGGGCACGGATTAAGGAATCGGGGCTGCCATTCGACGTGCGCTATATCCAGATTCCGGCGCTGGCGATTAGTTCGACCAACATTCGTAAGCGAGTTGCCCGTGGCATGAGCGTGCGCTATCTTACGAGCGAGTCCGTGCTTGGCTATATTCGCAAACGCGGGCTGTATGCCGATCTGGGTCAAGAAGATTTTGAGTGATGGGGGTCTACGTTGTCGGTAGAGGATCAGTTTGAGGGCGATGAGCGCGCGCTGCTCAAGCGCATTCAAGAGCTGCTCGATGTGCGCATGAAGGATAAACGCAAGCGCTACGTTCATTCGCTCGGGGTTGCCGAGACTGCGCTGCGCCTAGCCGAGGTATACGGTGTCGACCGCTTTGATGCCGCCGCCGCCGGCCTGATTCACGACTGGGACAAGGTACTCTCCGACGACGAGCTGGTCACGCGCGCTCTGCATTACGGCATTAAGATTGCCGGCTCTCCGTCTGCCGCGACGCCGCTTTTGCATGGCCCGGTCGCCGCCTATGAGCTTCCGCAGCTATTTCCCGAGCTGTCGCCGGCGGTCTTTCAGGCTGTCGACCGTCACACCGTGGGCGCCTGCGACATGACGCCGCTCGATATGGTGGTCTTTGTGGCCGATGCCATCGAGCCCAACCGCCATGGTGATTATGCCCACGCGCTGCGCAAGATGGTTGGGGAGTCGACACTTGACGAGTTGTTCTTCTCCTGTTTTGCGCAGGGTCTGGTCTACGTGATCCAGTCCGGGCGCTATCTTTATCCCACGGCTATTACGATTTACAACCATTACGCCCAGCTGCGCTAGCTCGGGCTGTCTAGAAAGAGGTATTCCATGGCCGACGAGACCATGACCGACGAGCAGATTCTTGAAGGTGTGGAGCACAAGAGCTTCGTTGCCACGTCCGACCGTACCGCCGCTTCGCTGTCCGCGAGCGGTGTCGCAGCCGAGGATGTCGCCCGCGCCGCCGCGCAGGCCGCCTACGACAAGAAGGGCGAGGACGTGCAGGTGCTCGATCTGACCGAGCTCTCCGACGTGTGCGACTACTTTGTGCTCGCCACCGGTACCAATAACCGTCAGGTCGATTCTATCGTTGATGAGATCGAGGAGAAGGTCGCCGAGGCTTGCGGTGAGCACCCGTTCTCCATCGAGGGTCGCGAGCAGAAGACCTGGATGCTCATGGACTACGGCTCGGTCGTCGTCCACGTCTTCACCCCCGAGGCACGCGACTTCTATCGTCTCGAGAAGCTCTGGGGCGACGCTCCCCAGCTCCCCCTCAACCTCCTCTAGGACCTTTTTGGGCGGGGCTTCTCTGGAGCTTCCCTCTATCGTTCGCCGGGCAGTTGCACTACCTGCAGCTGCCCGGCTTTCTTTTTGCCCCAAGGCGGTTAATCGTTGAAGCGGGATTGGCGGCCGAAGGATAGGGCGGTGTCGCCGAATTTGTCTCGGACGGCGTCGATGGCGACGGAGAGGTCGCGGCGGTCGCTGGATTGGGCTCCGCGGTCATCAATCTCGCAGAACAGGTCAGTTTGGATACCGCCTTGGTGGTTGAAGTCGCTCATGCCGATACCCGCCAGACGCACGTGCATGCCTTCTTGCCAGATATTGTCGAGCAGCTCGAGCGCTACGGCCACAAAGATATTCTCGTCGTCGGTGGGGTGGGGCAAGCGGCGCTGTGCCGTGCGTCCGCTGCCATACGAATACTTAAGCTTGAGCGTTACCGTGGCACCCGTCAGCCCTTGACGACGTAGGCGGCGCCCAACCGACTCGCCCAGCAGCGCAATCGCCGCCTCGATATCCCCACGCTCAGTTAAATCCTTCGCAAAGGTGCGCTCATTGCTCACCGATTTAACTTCACGTTCGTCATCCAGGCTGGTGACCTCGGATACTTCGAGCCCCAAAGCACGCTGACGCATGCGCTCGCCATTCACGCCAAAAATTGCAGCCAGGGTGGACTCTGGCGCGCGTGAAAGCTCGCCGAGTGTATAGATGCGCATGCGACGCAGTCGCTCCTCGGCCGAACGCCCGATTCCGCTCATGGCAGATACCGGCAGCGCGGCCAAAAATCGCTGTTCCGTACCGGGGCGCACAATGGTCAGACCAAACGGCTTGTCGCGCTCGCTTGCGATTTTGGCCACGGTCTTGTTGCACCCAACGCCGATGGAGCACGTCACCCCCAGCGCGGCAACGCGGTCGCTTATGCGCCGCGCTACCAGCAGCGGATCCTCGGGCGCAAACCGGCCCGGCGTAATATCGATAAAGGCTTCGTCGATGGATACGCGCTCCACGCGCGGTGTCTCATCGGCAAGGATTGCCATGACCTGCGCGCTCACCTCACGGTAGCGATCGAAGTGTCCATGCGTCCAAATGGCCTGCGGGCACAGGCGCCGCGCCTCGGCCGAGGCCATGGCAGAATGCACGCCAAAGCGACGCGCCTCGTACGAACACGTGGACACGACGCCGCGTGACTCAGCGTCTCCGCCCACGATGAGCGGCTTTCCGCGCCATTCGGGATGATCGAGCATCTCCACGCTCGCAAAAAATGCATCGAGGTCCATCAGGCCCACCGCCGGACCCGTCCAGGGCGGCGGTGTGACGCCCGCAGCTTCCTCATAACCGTATGTATGTTCGCGTCTTTCCATGCCTTGAGTATACCGCGCAGCTCATGTGGGGTGCGTGTATGTGCTTGCAAATCCCGAATTCTTGTCTAAGATATGGATTTGCCTTCGACTACACCGAAGAAGTTGGTCTCACGGACTTCACCTGCCCGCGTCGATGGCGTATTATGTTCAACTGTTTGTTTGTAGTTGCAGCCTAAAGCTGCTTGGTTGGAGGAGTTTCCTTTGGCAGTCAAGATTCGCCTTGCTCGTCACGGCGCTAAGAAGCGTCCGTACTACCGTGTCGTCGTCGCCGATTCCCGCGCCCCGCGTGACGGTCGTATCATCGAGGAGGTTGGCCGCTACAACCCGATGACCGCCCCCAAGACCATCAACCTCGACCTCGAGAAGATCGCTGACTGGCAGTCCAAGGGCGCTCAGCTCACCGACGCCGTCGCTGCTCTGGTCAAGGCCGCCAACGAGGGCGAGAAGACCGAGACCGTCGTCAAGAAGTCCAAGAAGCAGCTCGCCAAAGAGGCCGAGGCCGCTAAGGCTGCCGCTGAGGCCGCTGAGGGCGCCGAGGAGTAAATCGTGCCTGAGGTTGACGCTGCACAGCTCGAGGGTGAGGCAATGCTCTCAGATCGCATCGCCGATCTCGTCGAATATCTCGTTGTTCAGATCGTCGACGACCCGGATTCCGTGAGCCTCGAGGTCATCGATGGTGACGACGCCTCCACGATTGAGGTCTCGGTTGCCGAGGATGACGTTGCTAAGGTCATCGGCCGTCGTGGCCGTACCATCAAGGCCATTCGCACGCTCGCCCGTGCACTGGCCGCTCGCCTCGACACTGCTGTCGAGGTAGAGGTTCTGGGCTAGGACCTTGAGGTCCCAGTACAAAAACATCGCCCGTGTGGTCAAGCCGCACGGAAGGAAGGGGGAGGTCCTCGCGCAGCCGCTGCGGGGGCTTCCTTCTGTATTGGAGCCGGGTATGCGTGTCGCCTTGACGCCGCCGGCGCTCAAGCGCGACCGTTTTTGCACGGTCGTGTCCGTCACCGATACGGGCGATGGCGATCTGGTCTCGTTTGAGGGCATAGACGACTTGACGGCCGCCGAGGGCATCACCGGATGCTATGTGCTGGCTAATCGTGACGACTTCGAGCTCGATTCGCTCGACGCCGCCTATACCGACCTCATGGGTCGCGAGGTGGTCGACGAGCGCTTTGGTTCGCTCGGCACGATTGTCGAGATCATGTCGACGCCCGCCAACGATGTTTGGGTTGTCGAGGGCGATCGGTACGGCGAGGTGCTGATTCCCGTGATCGAGCTGGTTGTGCTCGATCTTCCCGACACAGGAACAATTTCCGTCCACGTTATGGACGGCTTGATCGATATGGACAGGTAGGGAGGACGGCATGCTGATTGAGACCCTTTCGGTCTTTCCCGAGATGTTTGAGCCCGTCATGTCCACGTCGATCTTGGGCCGCGCCCGCAAGGCCGGCCTTTTTGATTTTAAGGCGTATAACCTGCGCGACTGGACGCACGACCGCCATCGCACCGTCGATGACGAGCCGTATGGCGGCGGGCAGGGCATGCTCATGAAGGTCGAGCCCATTGCCGAGGCAATTGAGGCCATCAGCTCCGAGGGTCCCAAGCCCACCGTGGTGTTCTTCACCCCCTGCGGCGAGCCCTTTACGCAGCATGTGGCCGAGCGCCTGCTCAAAAGCGAGCGCCTGTTGTTTGTGTGCAGCCGTTACGAGGGCGTCGATGAGCGTGCATATGCGTATGCCGATGAGCGTCTGTCGATCGGCGACTACGTGCTCACGGGCGGCGAGCTGCCCGCTATGGTCGTAGCCGATGCCGTCGTACGGCTCATTCCCGGAGCCTTGGGCGACGAGATGAGCAACGTGGACGAGTCCTTCTCGACCGCCGAGGACGGTGGCCTGCTCGAGTACGCGCAGTACACCCGCCCCGCCGAGTTTAATGGCGAGGGCGTGCCTCCAGTGCTCGTAAGCGGCGACCACGCCAAGGTCGATGCCTGGCGTCGCAAAAACGCCATCGAGCGTACCTGTCGTTGGCGTCCCGATCTTATCGAGACGGCGCGGCTCACGCCCGAGGAGCGCGCGTACGCGCAGGAGATCCTGGACGCTTCGTATTCGCAGAGCGAGGAGTGAGAATGGTTCCATCGCAGCATTCTGCCCTGAGGGGCGCCTTTGAGTGGATCGTAATCGTTGCGATTGCACTCATCGCCACCTTCGTGATTCGCTCGTTTGTGGTCGAACCCTTTGTGGTGCCTACCGGTTCCATGGAGTCCACGATCGAGATCGGAGACCAGATCCTGGCGCAGAAGGTGAGCCTTGAGCTCGGCCAGCCTGTCAAACAGGGCGATATCGTGGTGTTCCACAACCCCGATGCCACGTCCGAGCATGACGTGCTGGTAAAGCGCGTCATCGCCACGGCCGGTCAGACGGTCGATCTGCAGGACGGCAAGGTCGTCGTTGACGGCCAGGCGCTCGATGAGGACTATACGACTGGCATGAGCTGGCCGCTTTCGGTCCAAGCCCCCGGCGCTCAGGTGAGCTATCCCTACACCGTCCCTGACGACTGTGTGTGGGTGATGGGCGACAACCGCGAGAACTCTGCTGACTCCCGCTACTTTGGTCCGGTCGACCGCTCCGACTTGATCGCCGTTGCGCTTGTGCGCTACTGGCCGCTCAACCGTATCGGCGCTATCGATTAAAAACCGCTATAGTACAGTACCTAACCGTGTAATCGTTTCGACGAGGGGATATTAGAGGCATGAACGCTTCATCGCTTTCCTTCCAAGACATCATCCTGCGCCTCCAGCAGTACTGGGGCGAGCAGGGCTGCGTCATTATGCAGCCCTATGACTCCGAGGTCGGTGCCGGTACCTTCCATACCGCGACCACGCTGCGCTCGCTCGGTCCCGCCGAGTGGCGCACCTGCTATGCGCAGCCCTGCCGCCGTCCCGCCGACGGCCGCTATGGCGAGAACCCCAACCGCATGCAGCACTACTATCAGTTCCAGGTGCTCATCAAGCCCTCGCCGGTCAACGCCCAGGAGCTTTACCTGGGTTCGCTGGCCGCCATTGGCCTGGACCCCAACGACCATGACGTCCGCTTTGTCGAGGACGACTGGGAGAGCCCGACGCTCGGCGCCTGGGGCCTTGGCTGGGAGGTCTGGCTCAACGGCATGGAGGTCACGCAGTTTACGTACTTCCAGCAGGTGGGCGGCATCGAAGTCGACCCCGTGCCCGTCGAGATCACCTATGGCCTGGAGCGTATCGCCATGTACGCCCAGGGCGTCAACTCGGTCTATGACCTGGTGTGGAGCTACCTGCCCGACGGCACGCCCATGACCTACGGCGACGTGTTCCTGGAGAACGAGCGCGAGTTTAGTGCTTACAATTTTGAGGTCGCCAACGTCGAGATGATGCGTCAGAAGTTTGACGACTACGAGGCCGAGTGCCACTCCTGCCTGGAGCGCAAGCTGCCGCTGCCGGCATATGACTGCGTCATGAAGTGCAGCCATGCCTTCAACCTGCTCGATGCCCGCGGTGCGCTGTCCGCAGTCGAGCGTGCCAACTACATCCTGCGCGTCCGCGCCGTCGCCAAGGCGTGCTGCGAGGCCTATATGGCCGAGGTCGCCGGAATCAACGAGAATGCCGATCAGGAAGGCGAGGTGGCGTAAGCCATGGCAGACGCTAAGGATTTCCTGTTTGAGATCGGTACGGAGGAAATGCCCTCTGCACCGCTGAACAATGCCGTCAAGCAGCTTGGCACTATGATTGCCAAGGGTCTCGATGAGGCCGGTCTGGCCCACGGCGAGGTCCGCGTGATCTCGAGCCCGCGTCGCCTGGCTGCGCTCGTTGCCGACGTCGCCACCGCGACCGATGAGGTTCACGAGGTCAAGCGCGGCCCCGCGGCCAACATCGCCTTCGACGCTGACGGTAACGCCACCAAGGCCGCCCAGGGCTTCGCCCGCAAGTGCGGTGTGGCTGCCGAGGACCTGGTCCGTCGCGAGGACACCGACGGCCGTGAGTACGTCTTTGCCGAGAAGAACATACCTTCCGCCCCGGCCACCCCGATCCTGACGGCCCTGTGCGAGAAGACCATCGCCGGCCTGCAATGGCCCAACTACCGCTCTCAGCGCTGGGGCCACGAGCACGCCACGTTTGTACGTCCGGTCCGCTGGATCTGCTGCCTTTTGGGCGAGGACGTCGTGCCCGTGTCGTTTGCCGACGTGACGAGCGGCAACACCACGCGCGGCCATCGCGTCCTGGGCCCCGGTGACCATGTGGTCGCCAGCCCCGCTGTTTACGAGCAGGTGCTCGAGGACGCCGGCGTGCTCTCTGCCGAGCGCCGTCGCGAGGCCATCCTTGCCGGAATCGCCGAGGTCGAGGCTGCGCGCCCTGGCTGCCACGTCGATACGCCCAAGAAGGTCTTCGAGGAGGTCATCAACCTCTGCGAGTGGCCGACGGTGCTCGTCGGTACCTTCGATGAGGAGTTCCTCAAGGTCCCGCACGAGATCATCTGCGAGTCTATGCTCACCAACCAGCGCTACTTCCCGATTTATGACGGCGAGGGCAAGCTGACGCGTGAGTTCGTGATTGTCTCCAACAGCAAGCCCGAGAACGCCGAGCGCGTGATCGACGGCAACGAGCGTGTCGTGCGCGCCCGCCTGGATGACGCCAAGTTCTTCTACGAGGAGGATCTGAAGATCTCCCTCGACGAGTTCCGTGAGCGTCTGGCCAAGGTCGCCTTCCAGGAGAAGCTCGGCAGCGTGCTCGCCAAGTCCGAGCGTATTGAGCAGCTTGCACTCGCTATTGCCCGCGAGGCTCACCTGGGCGCCCACCTGGCCGCCGATGCCGGCCGCGCCGCTCACCTGTGCAAGGCCGACCTGGTGTCCAACGCTGTCGTCGAGTTCACGAGCCAGCAGGGCGTGATGGGCGGTTACTACGCTATCGCGATGGGGGAGAACGACGAGGTCGCCCACGCCATCCGCGATCACTATCGTCCCCGCTTTGCAGGCGATGAGCTGCCCGAGGGCACCGCTGGCTGCATCGTGGCCTGTGCCGACAAGCTCGATACCATCGCCGGTATCTTTGCCATCGGCGAGCCTCCGACCGGCTCTTCGGACCCGTACGCGCTGCGTCGCGCCGCTATCGGCATTATCAACATCCTGCGCGATCGTCTGCCGATCGCCCCCACGTCGCTCATCGACTTTGCGCTCGAGCTCTATAGCGAGCAGGGCATTGAGTTCGACGCCGCCGAGGTCGCCCAGCAGGTTCGCGACTTCTTCCATGGCCGCCTGGTGAGCATGGCCCGCGACGAGAAGATCCCGGCCGACACCGTTGCCGCCGTTTCCGCGGTGCACATCATTGCCCCGTCGGTCTTCTTCGCCCGCTGCGCCGCCCTCGACGAGGCCCGCAAGAACGACGCCGAGACCTTCGACAACCTGGCAACCGCCTACGCCCGCGCGGCGCATATCTCCAAGCCCGAGCTGGGCGCGGAGTACGACCGCGCCCTGATGGGCGAGGTCGAGCTTGCGCTTGCCGACGCCTCCGAGGCCGCCCAGACCGCCGTCGATGCCGCCCTTGCTACCGAGGATTACCCGGCCGCATTTGCCGCCCTTGCCGCCCTGCGTGCCCCCATCGACCGTTTCTTTGACGAGGTTATGGTCATGGACAAGGACGAGCAGCTCCGCGATAATCGCCTTAAGCTGCTCAACCGTTTCGAGGCCGTTTTCTCCGGCATCGCCAACATCGGTGAGCTTGCCCGCAAAAAGTAAGCTAGCCTGCGCATAAGCGCAAAAGGAGCCCCGCATGGATTGCCCGGTCGCCGCTCGTCCCACCGTTATCGTTATCTCCGACTCGCTCGGTGATACCGCTTGTGAGGTGGTGCTTGCGGCGTCCGGGCAATTTGATGAAGGGGCTTTTCGTGTTTTACGTCTGCCTAAGGTGACCTCGGTGGAGCAGGTCAAGTCGTTTGTGGGCCCGCGAGTCGATGCCGACCATCGTGATATCGCCGTATTCCACACAATTGTCGATCCGGCGCTTCGTGCTCGCGTGCTCGACTACTTGGGCATGCTGCACATTCGCTCGGTCGACCTGATCGGCCCGACGCTTGCCGTGCTGTCGTCGCTTATCGGCGTGCCGCCAAAAGGAGTGGCGGGTGTGATCCATAAGACCGATGACCGGTATTTCCACCGCATCGAGGCCATGGAGTACTTTGTCGAGCACGATGACGGACGTGGTTGCGACGATCTGTCGGGTGCCGATATCGTGCTGCTGGGCGTGTCGCGCACATCCAAGACGCCGCTGTCGATGTATTTGGCCTATCAGGGCTACAAGGTCGCCAACGTTCCGTTGGCGCACGGTATGGAGCCGCCCAAGTCGATTTACGAGGTAGACCCGATGCGGTTGTTTGGCCTGATTTCGACCGTCGACGTTATTTCTGAGATTCGCGATAGCCGCTTGGGCGACGACTATGCCCGTGCCGTCGCCGGCTCCTATGCCGAGCCCGAGAGCGTGCGAAGCGAGCTCGAGGAGGCTCGTGCTCTCATGAAGCGCCTGGGTTGCTTTGTAGTGCGTACCGACGGCAAGGCGATCGAGGAGAGCGCCTCCGAGATCATCGCTCACCTCGATGAGATCCAGGAAGCAAGGGCCCGCCGAGCCGCCCGCCGCGCCCAGCAGCAGTAACTACTGAGTAGCTAATTTGGGACGTGTCTCTATAGTATTGTCAAATCTCCTGGGACGAGCCCGCCCTCCTCGAGTCGCTCGGGAAGCTCGGCGTTGCAGAGACGGCGAGGCCGGACGGGGATTACCTCTTCGTGATGGAGGGGAACCCCGGCGCTGGAGGGCGACGGGGAGGCGCCTCGGGTGCAGCTACACAAGGGGGCCTGTCCACGAGGTCCACGTGCGGGAAGTCAATTAATTTACCGTTCAAAAAGGGGGCAATGTGGGAAAGGGCCAAGCCGACTATTGAAATGACGATAAAGACGAGGCATCCTGATGTATGTCGGAATATAGATAGGACAAAACGTATCATCTATATCGCTTCTATGAAACCCGATGCAAGTTCTTCTCAATCTCGAAATAGATTGAAGGCATTGAGAGGAACTTTATACTACAAAAATCGTAGGTCTGCCACCTAGACAGAAGAAGTGATTTTGTATGCGGAATCTTGCATTTTGAAAACCGGTGCCAACTATGAGGTGTGAGTCGGGCTCGGTAAAGCGCGGGGGAAATGAGATAGGCTGCGCGTCATCAGAGAGTGGCGCGCAGCCTATTGACCTGCTTTCGTATGACGGATGCTTTAGAGGATCCAGGGGCCAAGTGGGTTGCCATCTGCGGAGCAGTCTTGAATCGTTAGGATGGGATTTTGAAAGGGCTGTCTCTCCCTCCACGCCTTCAAGTGATAGGTGCAGACGCGGTCGTAGTGGATTTTTTTGTATGCGCGCGATATCTGTTTTACAGCCTCCTCTTTGCTGGAATATTTTCCTGGAGCATGTGCAACAGATGTGCATGCGATACCGTCGATCCAGCCAGATTGGGGTCCGAGGTTAAAGCTCGAGATTATTGTCAAGACGCCATTGAGGCCAGCTTGCAACAAATCGTTCTGTATTCGTTCAAATGCTGATTGATTGTTGGTTCCAAGGCCAATCATTCCAATTGCAGAGAGGTATCCGCTATCAGTGAGTTTATCTCCTGCACCTCGAATAACCTTGCTTGTGATGTTGAGGCCATCTGGGCCGCCATCGCCAACGAAGGGGTATGGTACGTCTTCTGGGATTGGGAGCAAAGGAGGATTCACCGTAATGAGTTCATAGCTGCAAGAGCTTTCGATATTGTTTAGTGCGTTGTAGAGACTTCCGGTTAGAACAGTTAAATCTTCG
>DBGFLF010000182.1:0-6104 GCA_048528725.1 Collinsella sp. | reverse complement strand
CGGCGTGTGTTTACCGAAGAAGAGCGTGCGTATTGCGATGCATCATCGCGTCCCGCTGCTCACTATGCGAGCCGCTTTGCTTCGCGCGAGGCGGTACTTAAAGCTCTCGGCACGGGTTTTAGTCAAGGCGTGGGTCGCAAGGATGTTTCGGTTACGCGTGATAAACTCGGCAAACCGAAGGCGCTGCTTTCGGGCCGTGCTCTCGAGATCGCTCAAGAACTGGGTGTTGTTGAGGTCGCTCTTTCCATTACGCTTACAGGAGACTTGGCCGTTGCGAATGCCATCGCGATTACCGAAGATGCTCGGCCTAAGCCAAAAGAGGAAAAGGTGAGCACCAAGAAACGCGTAGCGCAGACATTTAAAGAGGCTCGCTCTGTTTTAGATGAGCTTGAGCAGCTGCAGAATTCAGCATTGACGGAGCACCTGGGCGATGCTTCGCAAGATACGCTAGGAGCATAGATGAAACCGGTTTTGAGTACCGAAGAAGTCGTTCGTCTCGAGGATATCATCGAACGCGAAGGGACTTCGAAGGCCGAGCTTATGGAGCTAGCGGGTGAGTTTGCCGCCAACGAGGTCTTGAAGCTCAATCCCGATCGGGTTCTCGTTCTGGTCGGTTTTGGTAATAATGGCGGCGACGGTTGGGTTGCCGCCGATATCCTGAGCCATAAGGGTGTGGACGTGGATATCGTTTCTCCGGTTGAGCCGGATGAGATTCCTGCTGCTCTGGCACGTCATGTTGCTCGTCGTACTGCCGGCCGTGACGTGCACGTTTGCGTCGGTCCCTCGCGTGACGAGCTCGAAGTGCTGATTGATAAGGCCGATGTCGTTGTCGACGCTATTTTTGGCACCGGTTTCCACGGGAATCTGCGTGCGCCGTTCTCCATTTGGATCCCTACGGTCAACGAATGCGCCGATTGCGTCGTGTCCATTGATGTCCCCTCGGGCCTGAATGCCGAGACTGGCGTGGTTGATGACGATTGCATTCGTGCCGAGCGTACGGTAACGATGATTGCCCCCAAGATCGGTTTGTATAGCGCTGATGGTCCTGAGTACGCTGGCGATTTGGTCTGCGGCAATCTTTACGATCGTCTTGACGAGGTTATCGATGATGTGGACCATGCGGCCGAGATTGTCGAGCCTGGCGATTTGGTCGATTACTTCGCTCCGCTGCCAACGAATATCGATAAGTATTCTCGTGGCTCCGTGCTTATTGTCGCCGGCTCTGCGCAGTACCCTGGTGCCGCCATTATGGCAGCCAAGTCTGCTGCCCGTGCTGGTGCCGGCTATGTGGCGGTCGCAACGCCTGATGCCTGCGCCAACCTTATTCGTATGGCGCTTCCTTCGATTCCCGTCTTTGCCATTCCGTCCGATTCCCGCGGCTCCTTTGGTGCCGCTGCGCGCATGACGGTGTGCGAGATTGCAAAGAAGTACAGCTGCGTGCTGTGCGGCCCCGGTATGACGACGTCTGCTGGCGCTATGCAGGTGGTCTCGGGCTTGCTTGAGCTTGACGTGCCGCTCATCTTGGACGCCGATGCGCTCAACTGCCTCTCTAAGATTGCCATTGATGGTATCGATAGCAATCCCGAGATGTACCGTCGTGAGCAGCCGCTCGTCATGACGCCGCACTATCGCGAGCTTTCGCGCTTGGTTGCCGGGGATGAGGTCAACGATCTGGGGACCGCAATCGCGGCCGCGCAGAAGGTTGTCTGGGCTGCCGGCTCGGACAATCTCGTGGTTATCGCTAAGGGGCCGACGACGGCTATCTGTGGCGTTGAGCGTGTGCTGCTGCCGCTCTCGGGTCCGGCTTCGCTGGCGACTGCCGGTTCGGGCGATGTCCTTGCGGGCATTTTGGCTGGCACGCTGGCCACCATGCGTGACGAGATGGATCGTTGGGAACTGCTGTATTCGTACGCCGTCGCGCTCCACAGCTACGCTGGTTTTGCCGCAGCCACGGAGTACGGTGAGAAGAGCGTTATTGCGACCGATCTGATTGACTTGATCGGCCCCGCTATGGAGTTGGCGGCAAAGGATGCGCTCGAGGATCTGGGAATCATGGACGAAGGGTCGGATGACTAATCATGAATAAGGCCGATTTGACGCGTTGGTCCTGGGTCGAGATCGACCGCGGGGCACTTCGCCGTAACACGAGGGCTTACAAGAACCTGCTCGACCCGCACCAGCGCCTGTGCTGCGTGGTCAAGGCCGATGCTTATGGTCATGGAGCTGTTGAGTGCGCCAAGATCATGTATTCGGCCGGTGCCGACATGTTTGCCGTGGCGACGGTTAACGAGGGCGTTGAGCTCCGACAGGGCGGGATTACGAAACCCATCCTCATCCTAAGCGAGCCGCCTATCGAGGCCATTCCGACGTTGCTCGAGTTTGATATCATGCCTTCGGTCTATACGTCTGATTTTGCTCTTGCGTATGGCGAATGTGCCGTCGCGGCGGGCAAAGTGGGCAAGTATCATCTCGCCATCGAGACGGGCATGAATCGTATCGGCGTTCACTACACGCAGGTGCTCGACTTTGTCCGCGGTATAAATTTCCATCGCGGTATTCAGTGCGACGGCGTATTTACGCACTTCGCCACGGCCGATGAACCTTCGGGCTGGGACTACAAGCTGCAGTGTCAGCGCTTTACCGAGGCCGTTCAGGCCATTAAGGATGCGGGTTTTGAGTGCGGTATCGTGCACTGCGCCAACACGCCGTCCTCGATGCTCGACCCCTCGATGCATTTTGATATGATTCGTGCCGGCGTTGGCTTGTATGGCATGCAGCCGTGCGAGCTGAGTGGCCGCGTGATGCAGCTTGATCCCGTTATGAGCGTCCATGCGCGCGTGACGCGCGTGGCACACCCTGCGATGGGTGAGGGCGTGGGCTACGGTTTTACCTACCGCGTACCGCGTACGCGCGTTCAGATCTGCACGCTGCCGATCGGTTATGCCGATGGCCTATCGCGTACGCTTTCCAATCGTATGGATGTGCTGTATCGCGGCGAGCGTGTGCGTCAGGTGGGCAATATCTGCATGGACCAGTTTATGGTCGCCAATCAGTCCAACCCGGCACACGAGATTCCCGAGGCCGAGTATGGTGACGAGATGATCATTGTCGGCCGCGATGGCGATGCCGAGATCACTATGGACGAGATGGCCCGACTGCGCGGAACGATTAACTACGAGGTCGCCTGCGGCTTTGGCATGCGTCTCGACAAGGTCTACGTGTAGGAGCCGCTATGGGCGTCATGCACATCCCCGGCCATACCCATCAGGCACCACGTGAGGTCGCACTCGAGGAAATTGAGGCCGTTCTGGGCGATTGTCACCTCTGCCAGCTCTACCAGTCGCGTCACAATATCGTGTTTGGCGTGGGAAACCCCCGCGCTCGCGTGATGTTTATTGGTGAGGCGCCGGGCCGCAATGAGGATTTGCAGGGCGAGCCCTTTGTGGGGGCGGCAGGCGAGGACCTCAACGGCATTTTGTCGCTGGCGGGCCTCAAACGCGAAGACGTCTACATTGCCAACGTGCTTAAGTGCCGCCCGCCGGGAAACCGCAATCCGCGTCCCGAGGAAGTGCTGGCTTGCTCGCCGTTTTTGCGTGAGCAGATTCGAAGCATCTGGCCCGATATTATCGTGACGCTCGGCAACCCCGCGACGCACTTTGTGCTTAAGACCGAGATTGGCATTACTAAGCTGCGCGGCAGGTTCCACCAGATGGGGCATTTTGTAGTAATGCCCACGTTCCATCCGGCAGCAGCGCTGCGCAATCCGGCGTGGCAGGAGCTGCTGGAGGAAGACTTTAAGATGCTGGGCGACTATCTGGAGCGACATCCCGCACCAGAGGACGCCTCGGAATAATAAGGAGCATATATGTCCCTGGAGCGCCTGGGGGTAGGTACTTACAAAACGACTTGCGCTGCCGATACGGAGTACTTTGGCGAGCTAATTGCACCGTGCCTTGAGGACGGCGATGTGCTCATCCTGACCGGTGGCCTGGGAGTGGGCAAAACTCACTTTACCAAGGGCGTCTCGCGCGGGCTGGGCGATGAGCATATGGTTACGAGCCCTACATTTGCGCTCATGGCCGTTCACGATCAAGGTCGTATTCCGCTGTTTCACTTTGATCTATACCGCCTGGAGCATGCCTACGAGCTCGAGGATACGGGCATTTTCGATGTGCTGGGCTATGAGGGTGCTTGCTTGCTGGAATGGGGCGAACAATTCCAGGACGAGCTGACGGATGAGTATCTTTCGGTGACGCTCAAGCGTGATGAGGGCGACAGCGATGTGCGAACGATAACGCTTGAGGCGCACGGTGACCGCGCAATGGAGCTTTCCCATTTGATTGATAAGGCTGTACAAGATGAGCTTGCATAACGACAACGCGCTGGTGGTGGCGCTCGATACCTCGACCGACATGCTTGCCTGCGCGGCAAGCTGGATTGATGGGCAGACGGGCGAGACGAAGCTCGTGAGTGGCGACCACATGTGTCGCCGTCACGCCAACGTTGAGCTCGTGAATACCGTTGATGGCGTGCTGGCTCAAGCCGGTCTGGATCGCAGCGATGTTGGTTGCTATGTGGTCGGCCGCGGCCCGGGGTCCTTTACGGGTGTGCGCATCGGCATCTCCACTGCCAAGGGCCTCGCGCGTGGTGCCAATGTTCCGCTGCTGGGCGTGTCGACGCTCGACGCTTGCGCTTGGACGGCGTGGAAGGCTGGCGTGCGCGGCAAGCTTGGTATCTTGGCCGATGCTATGCGCGGTGAGGTATATCCGGCGCTGTATATGCTGGTCGATGAGGGCCCCGAGCGTCAATTTGAGCGCGAACACGTGGTCAAGGCCGCCGTGGCGCTCGATGAGTGGCGCCAAGCAGCGGACTGGGACCAGGTTCAGCTGACCGGTGACGGTCTCGTGCGCTATGGCAAGCTGCTGGGTGAGGACGAGACCGCCCGCTGCGTGGAGCGCGACCTGTGGTGGCCTTCGGGCGAGGGCTTGCTGCTCGCGCACGCTGCGGGTGACGGCGATCCGGCTCGTGTCCTGCCGATTTACACGCGCCTTTCGGATGCCGAGGAAAACGAGCGCAAGCGTCTTGGTCTCGCCGAGAGTGCGCAGAGCGAAATTACGGGCGTTGCCGATGAGCTCGCCGGTCGTCATCTGCAGTTCCGTCCCATGGGCGCGGCGGATGCCGAGGGCGCGAGCGCGCTGGAGGCTGCCTGCTTTGAAGGTGCCGGACACGAGGCGTGGACGCCGGGCATGTTCCTGTCCGAACTGGGCGAGGGCGTCGCTGCACCGCGTAGTTGGTGGGTGGCACACGACGACGGCAAGCTGCTGGGCCTTGCCGGCGGTATGGTCGTGGACGGTGATGTGCAGATTCTGGATGTCGCCGTCGACCCGGCACATCGCCGTGAGGGCATTGCCCGCAAGCTGCTGTCGCACGTGAGCTATGATGCCCAGATGCTCGGCTGCACCACGGCTTCGCTCGAGGTCGAGGACGGCAACGAGGGAGCGATCGCGCTTTATAACGCTCTGGGCTTTACCGAGGCTGGCCGTCGCCGCGGCTACTATGGTGCCGGCAAGGACGCCATCGTCATGACGGCCCCGCTGCCCCTGGTACTTCCGGTCGACAATGCTTCGCCCGAGCCGACGGCGGCAGAGCAGCGCGTGTGGCCGCTGCCTGCGCCTGGGCGCTCCGAGGGGGAGCGTGCCGAAATTGAGCGCCGCCGCCTAGTGCTCGCTATCGAGAGCTCCTGCGACGAGACGGCCGTGGCGATTATCGATGCGGATGGCAATATGCTGGCCAACCAGGTGTCGACGCAGATTGATTTTCACGCCCGCTTTGGCGGCGTGGTGCCCGAGATCGCCTCGCGCAAACACGTCGAGGTGATTGTGAGTGTCGTGGATGCGGCGCTCGAGGATGCCGCAGCATCGCTTGGTCTTGAGGGTGGAGCCATTGCCCCCAGCGAGCTTGCCGCCGTGGGCGTGACACAGGGCCCGGGCCTGGTGGGCGCGCTCGTGGTTGGCGTCGCCTTCGCCAAGGGCTTTGCCTACGCTGCTGGCAAGCCGCTCGTATGCGTCAACCATCTGGAGGGGCACCTGTTTGCCAACTTGCTG
>DBGFLF010000181.1:0-5955 GCA_048528725.1 Collinsella sp. | reverse complement strand
CGGTTGGAGCTAATGGAAAACTTGATCTCGGCAAACGCCGGCACACCGCCCGCCGCGTCGTAGTCGGGATGCCAATCGCGTGCGTAGGGGAGTTCGGCCACCTCGTCCATCTCGTCGGTGGTGAGCGTCGCCGACGGCGGGTTCTGCACCACATAGACGCTGTTGGGGTAGGGCTCTACCAGGCGATGCCCGGTGATGGGGTCCATATTCTGCTGCTGCACGTTAAAGCTGCGCGCGTAGTTGAGCTTGTCGGCGGCAAGGTCGTCCCAGCTGGGCAGCAGGTCGTAGTCGTAGACCTCGTCGAGCGAGCTGGTGCGGTAGACGGTGCCGTTGATATAGGTGATCTGATCGACGGGCAGTCCCGCGTCGAGCGCGTCGGCGATCTCGACGATCGCGTGCTCGCCCATGCCGTAGATGAGGATGTCGGCGCCCGAGTCGAGCAGTACCGAGCGCTTGAGCTTGTCCTGCCAGTAGTCGTAGTGGGCCAGGCGGCGCAGGCTCGCCTCGATGCCGCCGATGATGATGGGGGCGTCCTTGAACGTCTGGCGGATGAGATTGCCGTAGACCGTGACGGCACGGTTGGGGCGGCGCCCCTCCTCGCCACCGGGGGTATAGGCGTCGGTGTGGCGGCGGTGCTTTGTCACCGAATAGTGGTTGACCATGGAGTCCATGTTACCGGCGCTGACGAGAAAGCCCAGGCGCGGCTCGCCGAGCACAGTGATGCTGGCGGGGTCGGTCCAGTCGGGCTGGCAGATGATGCCCACCTTGTAGCCGTGCGCGTCGAGGACGCGGCTGATGATGGCCATGCCAAAGCTGGGGTGGTCCACGTAGGCGTCGCCGCAGATGTAGACGAAGTCGCACTGGTCCCAGCTGCGCGCGTCCATATCGGCGCGGCTGACGGGGAGGAACTTGTCGCGGCCCGGACGCCAGGGGCGTGTGGGCGCTGCAGAGGCGTGCGTGGGTCGCGAGCCCTGCGCCTTACCGCCGCGCTTTTGCTGCTGGCCCTGTTTGCCCTGCTGACTGCGCTGGTTGTTCTGAGCGTGCTGAGGCTTTTTTGCCACGATCCCTCCCGGTGTTTGTATGCTGCACGTAATTGTAACCAGTCTTTTTGGGACGGGGCTAAAAAGACTGGTGGAGTACACGAGCTGGCGGATCGGCGTGTCGATGCGGGTGCCGGCGCCGCGCCCGCTGTTTGTTTCCAGACTGTGTATCTGCGCGTTGGAGAACCCGTCTCGCGCACACGCCATGTTGTCAATGGGTTACAGTATGAACGGCGGCTATGTTTCCGCCAACGCACGAGAGAGTCGTCAACAAGGAGGATGCACGACGATGCAGCGTGCCAAACAGATATCGGAGTCTATTGAGCTGGGCATCATCTTGGCGCTCGCCGGTGGCTTTATGGACGTTTATTCGTACATTGGGCGCGACCATGTTTTCGCCAACGCGCAGACGGGCAATATCTTGCTGGTGGGCGTAAGCATCTCGGAGGGCAATTGGGCACTTGCGGGGCGCTACTTCTTCCCTGTGGTGTCGTTTGCTGTGGGCATTATGCTTGCCGACCTGGTACACGAGCGGTTTGGCAGTGTGATCCACTGGCGTCAGGTGACGGTGTTCTTTGAAGCCGTCATCTTGCTGGGCGTGAGCTTTATCCCCGGTGGCGGTTACAACCTGCTCGCCAACTGCCTCACCTCGTTTGCCTGCGGCATGCAGGTTGAGAGCTTCCGCAAGATCCACGGTCACGGCATCGCTACGACCATGTGCATCGGCAACTTGCGCAACGCGCTGCAAAACGTGGACGATTACATCATCACCCACAGGCGCGGCTTTTTGGAAAACGGCCTGCTGTACTTTGGCGTGATCCTTACCTTTGTGTTTGGCGCCGTGTTGGGCAACTGGTGTATTGAGCGCATGGGCCTGCACGCCATCGTCGTGGCGAGCTTGCTGCTGTTTGTCGCGTTTGCCATCATGTTCATCGACCGCGAGCGCGATTTACGCTTTCGTTGGAAGCGCGCCTGCGAAGATTGGAAGGACGCCTGCCAAAAATAGTGGCAAGATGTGACAAGGGGCTGGCCCCTTTGTCGTACTGATTAAAATTGGGGAGGGGACGGCCATCTCGGCCGCCCCTTTTTGTTTAGTGGCCAGGCGGTGGCGATACCAGTTGTTGAAACGCTTTAACACCTTTGACGTTCTCACGTGCTTTTTGTTTCAAAAGCGTTAGGATGGGACTTATAGCGCGGGGCGTAATGGGTGCCCCGCACACGATGGGAGGCTATCAATGGCTAATCGTTTCGTTCTCAACACCATCTCTTATCATGGTTCCGGCGCCATCAAGGAGATCCCCGGCGAGCTCCAGCGTCGCGGCTACAAGAAGATCTTCGTCTGCTCCGACCCCGATCTGGTCAAGTTTGGCGTTACCGCTAAGGTGACCGACGAGCTCGACGCCGCCGGCATCGCTTGGAGCCTCTACTCCGAGATCAAGCCCAACCCCACCATCCAGAACGTCAAGGACGGCGTCGAGGCCTTCAAGGCCGCCGAGGCTGACGCTATCGTGACCATCGGCGGCGGCTCCTCCATGGATACCGCCAAGGCTATCGGCATCATCATCAACAACCCCGAGTTCGCCGATGTCCGCAGCCTCGAGGGCGTTGCTCCCACTAAGAACCACGCCGTGTTCACCATCGCCGTGCCGACGACCGCCGGTACCGCTGCTGAGGTGACCATCAACTACGTCATCACCGACCCCGAGAAGGTCCGCAAGTTCGTGTGCGTCGACACCAACGACGCCCCCGAGGTCGCCGTCGTCGACCCCGATATGATGGCTTCCATGCCCGCCGGCCTGACCGCCTCTACTGGCATGGACGCTCTGACCCACGCCATCGAGGGCTACACCACCAAGGGCGCTTGGGAGCTTTCCGACATGTTCCACTGTGAGGCTATTAAGCTGATCAGCGAGAACCTGCGCGACTCCGTTGCCGAGGCCAAGTCCGGTCAGCCCGGCTCCGGCCGCGAGGGCATGGCTCTTGGCCAGTATGTCGCCGGCATGGGCTTCTCCAATGTCGGCCTGGGTATCGACCACGCCATGGCTCACACCCTGTCCGCTCACTACGATACCCCGCACGGTGTCGCCTGCGCCATGCTGCTGCCGATCGCCATGGAGTTCAACAAGCCGGTTTGTGCCGAGCGCCTGGCCAAGGTCGCCGTCGCCATGGGCGTTGACACCACGGGCATGAGCACCGACGAGGCCGCCGATGCCGCCATCGCCGCCGTTAAGCAGCTCTCCGCCGACGTGAACATCCCGCACGTCTGCGAGGCCATGAAGGCTGACGAGATCGAGGTCCTGGCCAAGGACGCCATGGCCGACGCCTGCTTCCCGGGTAACCCGCGCGAGGCGACGCTCGACGACGTCATCGAGCTCTTCAAGAAGATCTGCCCGGCTGCCTAACTTGGTTCGGCGGGCGCAGTTCTGGGGAGCTCGATGGGTCATCTCGCTAGGTAAAAAGATGGTTCGCGGTGGTATCGTTGCTGTGGGTTTAATTCGATATGAAAGGGTGACTTTGGTGTCCAAGATGGATTCTACGCTCTCCTATATTACTGACCAGTTGAAGGCGCTTACCTCGATTGCTTCGCCTACGGGCTATACCCGTGCGGTGACTGATTATCTGATGGAGACCCTGCGCGATATGGGGTTTGGGCCTGAACGTTCTAATAAGGGCAACGTGCTCGTTGAGCTTGGTGGCGAGGGTGAGCCGCTTGTGTTGGCGAGCCATGTCGACACCCTGGGCGCCATGGTGCGTTCCATTAAGGACAATGGCCGCCTGCGTCCCACGACGCTCGGCGGGCACCAGTGGTCTACGGCCGATGGCGAGAATTGCACCGTCTACACGCGTGACGGCAAAGTCTTTACGGGTGTGGTCCTCAACACCGAGCCTTCGGCGCATGTGGCCGATGAGCCGGTCAAGGCCATTGAGAAGAACATGGAAATCCTGCTCGACGAGAACGTTGACAGCAAGGACGATGTACTTGAGCTGGGTATTCAGACCGGCGACATCATCGCTATGGATCCGCGCACCACGGTGACGGAGAGCGGCTACATTAAGAGCCGCTTCTTGGATGACAAACTGTCAGCGTCGATTCTGCTGGGTCTGGCCCGCGCCGTTGCTGACGGCGAGGTGTCGCTTTCGCGCAAGGTGTCGCTGCTCTTTACCGTGTACGAGGAGGTCGGCCACGGCGGCGCTTTCGTTCCGGCCGACACGCGCGAGATGATCAGCGTTGACATGGGTTGCGTGGGCGACGACCTGGGCTGCACCGAGCACATGGTGTCGATCTGCGCCAAGGATTCGGGCGGTCCGTACAACTACGACCTGGTGACGGCGCTGTCCAATATCGCGCGCGAGCTTGAGCTCGATTACGCTATCGACGTGTATCCGCATTACGGTTCGGACGTCGAAGCCACGCTCTCTGCCGGCTACGACATTCGCCATGGTCTGATCGGCCCCGGCGTGTATGCGAGCCACAACTACGAGCGTAGCCACATGGACGGCGTGCGCAACACCTTCGAGCTCGTCCGCGCCTACGTACAGCGCTAGCGATGCAGCGGCCTCGGCTGATACGGCAGTACCGACCGAGGCCGTCCTCTCTAAGTTGCGGTGAAATAGGGACTGTTTGGCGGTTTTAAACGCTTAAACAGTCCCTATTTCACCGCAATTTATGAAGGGGATGGGGCTACTTAAGTGCGCCGGTCACCGTGCCGCCGCCGAGGACGATGTCGCCGTGGTAGACTACAACGGCCTGGCCGGGGGCGATGGCTCGCTGCGGCTCGTCAAAGGTCAGCAGCATTTGTCCGTCTTCGTCACGCGTAAGGGTCGCTGCCTGGTCTTTCTGACGGTAGCGGTACTTGGCACCTACACGAATGCCGCCGGCGTCGAGCTCAGCCTCCATGCGGTCGGCAGGGGCGCTCCAGATCCAGTCGTTGGCCGTGAGTGCTGTGGCCGTCAGGTCGTCGGCCTCGCCCAGATGCACAATGTTGTTGGCGGCATCGACGCCCGTTACGTACACGGGATGCGCCATCGCGACGCCCAGGCCCTTGCGCTGGCCGATGGTATAGCGCAACGCGCCGTTGTGACGTCCGACCACGCTGCCGTCACGCCATACAATATCGCCCGGCTCGGCGGCATGTCCGCAGCGGCGCTCGATATAGCCCGCGTAGTCGCCGTCCGCGATAAAGCAGATATCCTCGCTTTCGGCCTTCTTGGCGTTGGCAAAGCCCTGCTCGGCGGCAATCCGGCGCACGTCGCGCTCTTTGTCCAGCCCAGCCAGCGGAAAGATTGTGCGTGCCAGACGCTCTTGCGTGAGCGAATACAAAAAGTAACTCTGGTCCTTCTTGGGGTCCTCGCCGCGGTTCAGCTGCCAGGTGCCGTCGGCCGCTTGGCTCGTTTTGGCGTAGTGACCTGTGGCGATGTAGTCGCAGCCCATATTGAGTGCCGCATCGAGCAGTGCCCCAAACTTAATATGGCGGTTGCAGATGATGCACGGGTTGGGCGTCAGTCCCTCCTGATAGGCAGTCACGAAGCGCTCGATAACGTTACGGTCGAAGGTCTGCTGCAGGTCGAGCACATGGTGGGGTATCCCCAGGCGCTCGGCGACGGCCTTTGCATCGGCGATGTCGCGGTCGACCTTATTCATGCCCGTGACGGGATCGGGCGCGGGACAGGTGAGGCGCATGGTGGCGCCGACGCATTCGTAGCCCTGGCTTTTGAGCAGGTACGCAGTCACGCTGGAATCGACGCCGCCGCTCATGGCGACGAGCACGCGCTTGTTGTGCATGGGGAGGTTCTCCTTGGTGGCATGTGGCCAAAAAAGAAAAGCGGCGCGGGAGGCTGGTTCCGCGCCGCAGACATTGTAGCAAGTTCGGACGTCTCGTGGGACACCCTGATGGGATGGGCTCAGACTGTCGGG
>DBGFLF010000180.1:0-2651 GCA_048528725.1 Collinsella sp. | reverse complement strand
GACCTGCTGGCCGAGGATATCGACGAGGACGACATCGAGAGCCTGCTCATCCAGCAGATCGAGTTCTGCTCCACGCTAATCCTCAACAAGACCGATACCGTGAGCCCTGAGCAGATCGCCGAGCTCAAGGCCATCGTGCGCAGCCTGCAGAAAGACGCCGTGATTGTCGAGGCCCAAAACGGCGAGGTCCCCATGGAGGAGCTGCTCGATACCGACCGCTTCGACTTTATGCGCGCCTACAACTCCGCCGCCTGGATCGAGGCCATGGAGCATCCCGAGGAGCACGACGACCCCGAGGTACTCGAGTACGACATCGAGACCTTTGTGTACTCGCGCCGCAAGCCGTTTGACCTGCAGAAGTTCACCGATTTTGTTGAGCAGGAGTGGCCCGACGAGGTCATCCGCGTCAAGGGTCCGCTGTGGCAGACCGGCGATCCGGACATGTGCTACATGTTTGAGCAGGCCGGCCACCAGATGCGCCTGATGGAGAACGGCCTGTTTGTCGATTCGGCGCCCGAGGGCGAGAAGCAGAAGATCATCGACGAGAACCCCGAGATCATGCAGATTTGGGACGACGAGACGGGCGACCGCATGACGAGCCTGTGCATCATCGGCCGTCACATGGACAAGGATGCGCTCATCGCCTCCCTCGATGCCTGCCTGACCGACTGGCACCGCGCCTAGGTTTATCCAAGCGGGCATTTTTCCGCCCACGTAACCGCCTAACCACCACGAAGGTACCCTTCGTGGTGGTTTTTCGTTCTGAGCCAAGGAGATTCATGTTCAATATCGTGCTGTATGCACCCGAGATTCCGGCCAATACGGGCAATATCGGCCGTACCTGCGTGGTCACCGGCGCCCATCTGCATCTGGTGGAGCCACTGGGCTTTTCGCTCGATGACAAGACGGTACGTCGCGCCGGTCTGGGCTACTGGCAAAACTTGGACGTGACGACCTATGCCGGCTGGGAGGATTTCCTTGCGCGCAACGGCCTCTCCCCCGCCGACGAGCGCCTGCATCTGCTGACCAAAAAGGCGCGCCGAACCTATGCGCAGAGTACCTACCGCGATGGCGACTACCTGGTCTTTGGCAGCGAGAGCTCGGGCATTCCCGAGGAGCTGCTCGCCGCGGCGCCCGAGCGCTGCGAGCGCATCCCGATGCTGCGCGATTGCGATTCGCTTGACAACGCCGAGGCATGGGAAGCCCACGAGGAATCGCTCGGGCATACCGAGGACGACCACGAAGCCATCCTTCGGCAGGATATCTGCGGCAACTTCATCAATCCGGACGACTACCGCATCAGCGCCCTCAACCTCTCCAACAGCGCCGCCATCGTCCTCTACGAAGCCCTGCGCCAAACAGGCTTTCCGGGAATGTGACAAAGGGGCTGTCTCGTTGTCATATCGGACAATTGTCACATTGACACCCTTCAAACGAGATCAGAGATGCCCGCCATTGCAACGTAAGGCATCGCGATAGCGGGCATTCAGCTGAATCAGTAATTTGATTTCAAAGGTAGATATTAATCTTCGAATTCGACATTGACCCTTACGTCTGGACCGCAGAACGTCGACACCTGCTTTTTCACCAGTTTTACTGCACGTTCATCAGATTTTTCCAGCATGCCACTTTCTTGAACCTTTTGCCTCTGGTCCTTATCAGCCTGCTGAAGCAATTTATTTAAATCGTCCGTACTGACCTGATTCCAATTAAGAAAACCATTGTCCTCAACGTACTTTTTAAGCGAGTTCGGATCCGTTGACAACGTCACGATCTCGGAATGCGGAAGCGTAACATTAACGGATTTTATTACCGACTCGTTGTTTTTCGAACGATGGACTTTGACCTTCAGGTTCTCATCGTCTACGTTCAGGCCGATATCCGCCTTGCCATCGATGGTCGCTACATATCGCTTAGTAGTAAATGGGTTGTTAAAACCAAACGGATTCCCTGCATCGTCAATATATAGAACCTGAGTAAAATCGTATTCGTAGGTAAGCAACTTCGTTACCGGCTTAATTTCTTCCCGAATCGAATCATCGCTTATAACGGTCTGATCGCGCGTCAACCACAGGTACACGCAGCCGCCGCAAGCTGCAATCAAGCCTAACGCCAATAGGGCGACAATTATCTTCTGGCCAATTGTTTTAAACGGATTGGAAACGCTCATTTAGCCCTTGTCCTCCAGTTGTCCTCAGGGTAATTACGGACTCAATTCATTTATATTGGGTTTTGATGTCAACCAATTCAGAAAGGAAGGACTTAAATCCAACATAATATAAATACACATTCATACGTTAATTTAATACCTATTCTGCTGCACGTAACTTTAGAAAGATTGGGGCACAGACCATAGGCCGGCACCCCAATCCATACATAGGCATCATAACGCGTTGATCATTCGATCATATGCCCACGTTAATCAACTGAAACGCTGACGTCCATCCGCTGATCTCGGTCGCTATATCCGATCATCAGTTCCCGTCCCTTTTTATCCTTTGCGCAAAAACTGCTGTCATACGAATATTCGATGTTCTTGTATCCCTTTTTCTTGCAAGCTTTGATGTATTTGTCGTACCCATCATGATCGATGCCAAATGCGACAAACGAAAGGCAGTCTTTTTCGTCTAACGACGTATAAACGATAGGGC
>DBGFLF010000179.1:0-3388 GCA_048528725.1 Collinsella sp. | reverse complement strand
GCTAAGGATTGCCGTTAAGTGGGAAACGAGGGGCGCTATGGCGCATATGAGAATCAAGGACATTGCCGCCGAGGCGGGCGTGAGCCCGGCTACCGTTTCGCGCTACCTCAACAACCGCCCTGGGCAGATGACCGAGGAGACTCGCGCCCGCATCGCCGAGGTCATCGAGCGCACCGGCTACCGTCCCCGTGCCGCCGCGCGCAACCTGCGCAGCTCGCGCACCAATCTCATCGGCGTGATCCTGGCCGACATCGCCAACCCGTTCTCGAGCGCAATGCTCGAGGGGCTTTCCGCCAGTGCCGCCGCGCGCGGCTGCTCGCTTATGACGGCCATTAGCGGCAACGACCCCGCCAAGGAGGCAGAGTCGCTCACCAGACTTATCGATGCCGGCGTGGACGGCCTGGTCGTCAATACCTGCGGAGGCAACGACAAGGCGATCGCCGCGGCCGCGGGGCGCCTGCCCGTTGTACTGCTCGACCGCGACGTTGCCGACGGTGGCATCGATCTGGTGACCTCCAACAACCGCGAACTGGTTGCCGGCCTGGTAGACGCCTTGGCCACCGCTGGCAGTGAGCGCCTGTGCCTGCTCACCGAGGCAAGCGATGACAGCCCCGTGCGTCGTGAGCGCGCTGAGGCGTTTGCCGACGAGCTCTCGCGCCGCGGCCTGGCCGGCGAGGTCGTCACCCTGGCCGACGGTGGTGCCACGGGCGTCGGCCGCTTGGACGAGACCATCCGCGGCCATGCCGGTAAAAAGCTCGGCCTCATTGCCGTCAACGGCTTGGTTTTCCTGCGCCTGACCGAGGCATTAGCGCAGCTGGGACCCTCGTTGCCGGCTGGGCTCAAGATCGCGACATTTGACGATTACCCCTGGAACCACGTGCTCTTTGGCGGCGTGACCACGGCCGCGCAGGATACCCTTACCATCGCCGAGCGCGTAGTCGAGCGTCTGTCCGAGCGCATCGACGTCGTTACCACTACGGTAGGCGATGCCGCAAAGCTCGCCCCCAAGCGCATCGAGATCCCCGGTCACATCGAACACCGCGCTTCGACCTCGCGCTAACCATTCGTTCGCAACTGCCTGTTCGCGCACGTTTTTTGAGCGCTTGATACGCTTTAACCCTGCGGAAACATTTTTCTGCGATAGTATCTGCGATATAGACCAGTCGAAACCCGCCCGAAAGAAAGGGGAGCGACATGAACCAGCAGAACATCGATTACGTACTCCGCTCCGTAGAGCAGCGTGACATCCGCTTTGTGCGTCTGTGGTTTGTCGACATTCTCGGCCGCCTCAAGAACTTTGCCATTAGCCCCGAGGACCTCGAGGTCGCTTTTGAGGAGGGTATTGGTTTTGACGGCTCCGCCATCGAGGGCTTTGCCACGCCCGAGGAAGCCGACATGCTGGCGTTTCCCGATGCTTCGACCTTCCAGATTTTGCCGTGGCGCCCGAGCCACAACGGCGTTGCCCGCGTGTTCTGCGACGTGTGCACTCCCGATTGCAAGCCCTTTGCCGGCGATCCACGCGATGCCCTGCGCCGCATGTTCCGCAAGGCCGAGAAGGCTGGCTATCTGCTCAACGTGGGTGCCGAGCTGGAGTATTACTACTTCCCCGACGAGCATACCCCCGAGCCGCTCGACAACGTGGGCTACTTCGATCTTTCGGTGAGCGATGCCGCCCGCGACCTGCGTCGCAATACGGTCCTCACGCTCGAGAAGATGTCCGTGCCCGTGGAGTATACCTTCCACGCCGCCGGCCGCTCGCAGCACGGCATGAGCCTGCGCCACGCCGAGGCCTTAAGCATGTCCGACGCCATCACCACGGCCAAACTCATCATTAAGCAGCAGGCTTACGAGAGCGGTTGCCACGCCTCTTTTATGCCCAAGCCGTTGGCGGGCGAGGACGGCAGCGCCATGTTTTTGCATCAGTCGCTGTTCAACCACGACGGCAACAACGTCTTTTGGGGCGAGGACGACGAGAAGTACCATCTCTCCGATATCGCCAAGCACTATATGGCCGGCATCTTGGCGCACGCACGCGAAATCAGCGCCATCACCAACCCCACGGTCAACTCGTACAAGCGCATCACCACGGGCGGCGACTCCGTGCCGCAGTACGCCACGTGGGGCCTGCGTAACCGCGCGAGTATGGTCCGCATTCCGGTCTACAAGCCCGGCAAGCAGCTGTCCACGCGCATCGAGCTTCGTAGCCCCGACCCCATGGCCAATCCGTACCTGGTCAACGCCGTCACGCTGGCGGCTGGTCTCGATGGCATCGAGCGCAAGCTGGAGCTCCCGCCCGAGGCCACGGCCGAGACGCTCAAGCTCACCGACCGTCAGATGCTCGAGGCCGGCTACACGCCGCTGCCGCGCTCGCTCAAAGAGGCGCTCGACGTGTTTGAGGACTCGCAGTTTATGAAGGATGCCCTCGGCGAGCACATCCACAGTTTCTTCCTTAAAAAGAAGCGCGACGAGTGGCATAAGTTTGAGTCCACGATCACCGAGTGGGAGATTAAGCATTATCTGGCGAACTCCTAATCGCGCTGGCTTGTTCCAGTACGATTGAGCTCATTTCTTTGGAGGCCGATATGTCCGAAAAGAGTGCCCTGTTCATGGCGCGCACGACGCGCTTCCACGAGTTTGCCCGCAGCTTGACGACCACCCTGGGTGTCGAGGTGAGCCTGGCAACCCCCGATTCGCCGACTGCGGCGCACGACTTTGACCTGCTGATCCTCGACTCCGACGGCATCCGCAGCGACCGCCGCATCTTTCCCAGCGTGATCGTGGCCGTCGCCGAGTCGCAGGGCAAAAACGGCGTCGGCACCACGTTTATGCTCGACGAGCGCGTGGCGCTGGCCCGTGAAGCGCTCGGAGATATTGACGGCGTCGAGGTGCTGCCCTTCACCGGCCTCTTGGTCGATTTTGCCCGCGAACAGGGAGCAGGAGCCGTGGTCAAGGGCCTGCGTGCCATGACCGACTTTGAGTACGAGCTGCAGCAGGCCGACCTCAACTACCGCCTGGATAACGAGCTGGAGTCTATCTTTGTCATGAGTGCGCCGCAGTACGGCTATATCTCGAGCTCGGTGGTTCGCCAGATTGCCTCGCTCGGTAGCGACGTCTCTAATTTTGTTCCGTCCAATGTGGTCAAGGCGCTCAAACATCGCTTTTCGTGACGTTTTTTAATGCCTGGTGGCATGTGGTAAACTAACACGATGATATGTTACCTATGAAAGGAGACCGGATGCCGGGCGAGAATTTTCCTGGCGACAGGATCGTGAGTCTTGTCGACGAGCTCGAGGGGCTCATCGAAGAGGCTAAGACGCCGTTCGGCAAGAACGCCCAGATGAAGGTTATCGATGCCGACGTCTTCTTTAACATCCTCGACGAGATCCGC
>DBGFLF010000178.1:0-4502 GCA_048528725.1 Collinsella sp. | reverse complement strand
CTCACACTCATCAAACGTATCGGCAGCAACGATGCGAGCCTCGTCCGACTCGCCCGCGAAAAAGACACGCGCGAGCTCGCGAGCGGACAACATCATCGAACACCGCCGATTGCCTGCGGAAACACGTGCTCCATGACAAAGCGGCCGCCCTCAATGCGGGCGAGCGCCTTGAGTCCCCCATCGAGCACCAGCGCAAACGGCGCCTTCGAGGCATCGAAATCGACAAGCGCACGCTCAACGGGAATGCGTCGGCCGCAGAGCAGGTCGTCGGCAAAATTGCCCGGCAAGTCAACACGTGTGGCGCCCAGAGCCGCAATGGGATCCAGGGCAAAGCCAGCCGCGGACTCGGAAGAAAGCTCCTCGACCGCATGACAAGCGCCAATGGAAACAACACCGGAGGCCGTGCGGCGCAGCGCGGAAATATGCGCGGCGCTATCGCAAGCACGGCCCAGGTCGCGAGCGAGCGCACGGATATAGGTGCCCTTGCTCACTGAGAACGCCACGGTCCACACACACGTATCACCCTCGCCGCCCACGGCGATCAGGTCGGCGGCATAGACCTCGACGGGGCGCGGAGGTAGGTCCACCACATTGCCCTCGCGAGCAGACTTGTAGGCGCGAACACCATTGACCGAGATAGCCGAAAACGCCGGCGGCACCTGCATCTGCGGACCCAGCATGGCAGCCAAGCGCTCACGGGCATAGGCAGGATCGCGGAGCTCGTTGGCAACAGCCACCGTGCGGACCGCTTCGCCCTCCGCATCATCGGTATTGGTCTCGGCACCAAACGAGATGTCGGCGACGTAGCTTTTGGTATCGAGAGTTAGCATGCCCAGTAGACGAGTGGCCTGGCCCACACCCACCACCATGACGCCGGATGCCATGGGGTCGAGCGTGCCGGCATGGCCGACGCGCCGCTCATGGAGGGCGCGCCGGCATTGCGAGACCACATCGTGGGACGTGCAGCCCACCGGCTTATCGACGGCGAGCAGCATATTCAGTTGAGAAGGCGTACGACGAGCCATGTACCATCCAAAAAGTTAAAGCTCGACGGTCACCGAAGCGGGATCCTCCCCCACCAGCTCGGCCAGCATGGGAAGTGCCACGGTGAGCGTCTCGAGAATCGTTCCGTTGTTGGAGAAACCGGCGGCAGCGGGATGTCCGCCTCCGCCAAAGGCAGCAGCGATCTCGGAAACGTTGAGGTCGCCCTTGGAGCGCAGGTTGCCGCGCACCTTGGTATCGCCCTCGATACCCTTCAGGAACAGGCAAACCTCCACGCCCATCACCGAGCGCACCACGTCAACCAGGCCGTCGCACTCATCCGAGGTGACACCGCAAGCCTCAAGGTCACTCTGGTACGCGTAGCTATACGCGACGCGCCCGTGGGCCACCGTCTTGATGCGGCCCATAACGATGGACTTGAGGTGCAAAAACTCAACGCGCATGCTCTGGTATACCTCGAGTGCCACACGCGCCGGATCGGCACCGTGGGCAACCAGACGCGAGGCCGCATGGAACGCAGCAGCATCGGCGTTTTGGTACTGAAAACGGCCGGTATCGGTAACCAAGCCGCACAGCAGGCAGGTCGCAACGCCATCACGGGCGACAATGCCACAATTGTCCAAGAAGCGGTCGATGATCATAGCGCAGGCTGCGGCTTCGACGCGCCTCAGGCTGAGCTCGGCAAACTCCTCGCGAGCCGGATGGTGATCGAAGCACACCACATGCTTGGAGCGACGAAGCACCTCGGCGGAATTATTGAGGCGCTCGACGACCGGTACGTCCACCGAGATGAACAGATCCGGATTGCCGGTATACGCAGATGCCGGCACCAGACGGTCGGCGCCCTCCATAAAGCGGTAGATGCGCGGAACCGGGTCATCGTCTGCCAGCAGCAGGGCAATGTCCTTGTTGGGGAAAAACTTCATAAGCGATAAGCCCAGACCCAGCACGGAGCCCAGGGCGTCACCATCGGGAGACGTATGTCCCGAAATCGCAATGGAGGACGCACCCTCGATGAGCTCGAGGATGCGTCGCTGAATATCTGCAGACTCGCACGATGCGAGGTCGGCGGAATTACTCATCTAAAGCTGCCTCCTGGGCGGCATCCGCTATTGGATAGCCGTCCTCGTCCTTTTCGATCGCAAGCGTGGCGGGAACGTTTTCCAGCGCACGCGTGATGCGCTCGGCCTCATCGGTCGAGCGATCGATGCGAAAATCGAGCTCGGGCGTGACGCGCCAATCGAGCGAGCGGGCCAACAGGCTACGGATGCGGCCCTTGGCGCTGGTGAGCGCCTCCATGACCTCTTCGTAGCGGCTCGCGTCGCACGACACGTACACGCGCGCGAACGAACGGTCCACCGCGACCTCGACCGCGGTCAGGGTGACCAGGTCGAGACGCGGATCGGAAACCTCAAAGAGCAGGATATAACCGAGCTTCTCGCGAAGCTGCTCGCCCAGACGCCGGGTTGCCTGCGTTTGCTTCATAGCGCTACCCCCTACTCGGTACGGGCAACCTGGTCGATGCGGTAGCCCTCAATGGTGTCGCCAGGCTTGATGTCCTGGAAGTTCTCCAGGCCAATGCCGCCCTCGGAGCCGCTCTTGAGGCTCTTGGCCTCGTCCTTGTAGTGGCGCATCGAGGCGATTTTACCGTTGAAGACCACGATGCCGTCGCGCACCAGGCGCACGGAATCGGTCGCGGCGATCTCGCCCTCCTCGACGCGGACACCGGCGGCGATGCCGACTTTGGGCACCTTGAAGGTGTCCAGGACGGTCGCGGTACCCGTAGAGACCTCGACCTCGGTGGGCTTGAGCATGCCGATACGGGCAGCGTCGAGGTCCTCGAGGCACTTGTAGATGACGTCGTAGCAACGGATCTCGACGCCCTCGCGCTCGGCGGCGGAGCGGGCCTTACCGTCGGGACGGACGCCAAAGCCGATGATGATGGCGTTGGAGGCGTCGGCCAGGACGACGTCGGTCTCGTTGATGGCACCAACGGCGGAGTGGATCGTGTTGATGCGCACCTCGGACTGATCCATCTTGTCGAGGGAGTCCTGAAGGGCCTCGATAGAACCCTGGACGTCGGCCTTGATGATCAGGTTGAGCTCCTTGACCTCGGCGTCGGCGATGGTCTCGAAGAGGTTCTCGAGCGTCACGTGCTTCACGCGGCTCTGCTCCTCGATACGGGCCTTGAGCGAACGCTCGTCGGCCAGCGCACGCGCCTCGCGCTCGTCCTCGAACACGCGGAACTCATCGCCGGCGTTGGGGACGGACTGCAGGCCCAAGATCTCGACGGCGTCGGAAGGACCGGCCTCGGTGACGGCGTTGCCCTTGGGGTCGAGCATGGCGCGGACGCGGCCATAGGTGAGGCCGGCGACCAGCGTGTCGCCCACGCGCAGGGTGCCGCGGGTCACGAGCACGGTGGCAACCGAGCCGCGGCCCTTGTCGAGCTTAGCCTCGAGGACGTTACCCGATGCGAACGTATCGGGGTTGGCCTTGAGCTCGAGCACGTCGGCCTGGAGCAGCACGGTCTCGAGCAGGTCGTCGATACCGATCTTCTGCTTGGCCGAGATGTTGACGAACATGTTCTGTCCGCCCCACTCCTCGGGGATGATGCCGTACTCGGTGAGCTCCTGGCGAACGCGGTCGGGGTTGGCGCCCGGCTTATCGATCTTGTTGACGGCGACGACGATGGGAACGCCGGCGGCCTTGGCGTGGTTGATCGACTCGATGGTCTGGGGCATGACGCCGTCGTCGGCAGCCACGATCAGGATGACGATGTCGGTCACCTTGGCGCCGCGGGCACGCATGGCCGTAAAGGTGGCGTGACCGGGGGTATCGATGAAGGTGATCTTGCGGTCGTTGATCATGACCTGCGAAGCGCCGATGGCCTGCGTAATGCCGCCCGCCTCGCCGGCAGCGACGCCGGTGTGACGGATGGCGTCGAGCAGCGAAGTCTTGCCGTGGTCGACGTGGCCCATGACGGTGACGACCGGGGCACGCGGCTTAAGGTCGGCGGGATCGTCGTAGAACGAGAAGGTGTTCTCCTCCTCGGGGGTGATGATCTTGATCTGGCGGCCCAGGTCGTCGGCAACGAGCTCGACGAGGTCGTCGGACATGGACTGCGTCATGGTAAGCGGCGTGCCCAGCAGGAACAGGCGCTTGATGATGTCGTTGGCCGGAACGTCGAGCGCCTCGGCGAGCTCCTGGACGGTAACGCCCTGGGAGACCTTGATGGCGTCGAGGTCCTCGGGGTTCACGCCCTGGGCCAGCGCCTCCTCTATCTTGCGCTCCTCCTGAGCCTTTGCGGCCTCGCGCTCGCGCTTCTCCTTGCGCTTTTTGCGGCGACCAGTGGACTCGCGAGAGGCCTCCTCGACGGCGGCACGAGCCTCCTCGAGTACCTTCTCGCGGCTGTACTCCTCGGCCTCGCGAGCCATGCGGCTGTAGTGGTCCTCTTCGTTGTTGTGACCGCCCTTGCGCTTCTTGCCCTTGCCCTGCTTGTC
>DBGFLF010000177.1:0-2511 GCA_048528725.1 Collinsella sp. | reverse complement strand
GACTGTGCGACCCGTATCGCGTTCTATAACGCTGGCCTTACGCGCACCGACCGCCATCGCGTAGAGGAGGCGTTTCGAGACGGCAGCCTCAGCTGCATCGTCTCGACATCCGCCTTTGGCGAGGGCGTCAACCTTCCCGATATTCGCCATGTCGTGCTCTATCACATGCCGTTTGGCGGCATTGAGTTTAACCAGATGAGCGGCCGCGCCGGTCGCGATGGCCAACCCGCCGTGATCCATCTACTCTATTCGTCGCGTGACGCCCGTATTAACGAGCGCCTACTCGACTGCTATGCGCCCGAGCGCGACGAGCTCGTCACGCTCTATCGCGCGCTGCAGACCATGTGGCGCTCCAACCGCGGCAAGACCGGGGACGATTTCTTTAGCGCGAGCGATATCGACATCGCGCAGATGTGCCTTGCCATCGATGCTCGCACGCCGGTCGACGAGCGCTCGGTGGAAAGCGGCTTGGGAATCTTCGAAGAGCTTGGTTTTTGTCGCGTTTCGGGGTTTGACGACACCCGTCGCATCGCGATGGCCGAAAACCCCGGCCGCGTGCAATTGAGCAGGTCAATTCGCTATTTGGAGGGCTTGCGCTCGCGCATGGAGTTCTCGGCTTTCCGGAGTTGGGCGCTCGATTCGTGCGCTTCTGATATGCTAGCCAAAGTTAACCGCCCGATCGTACCGCGGGCCTAGGGGAAGGGGACCTCGATGGATGCCGCAGCCCGTACCGCCCATGATTCCACCCTCCAGCCGTTTTCGGAGATGGAGCACTATAAGCATGCCGATGAGCTGCCGCCCGAGATTATGGCGGACAGCTACGACAAGCTGGAGCGCTTGTGCCTCAAATATATGAATGAGGACGACTTCTCCAAGGTGGAGCAAGCCTACTGCTTTGCCGCCGAGAAACACTGTAACCAAAAGCGCCGCTCGGGTGAGATGTACATTAACCATCCCGTCGAGGTTGCCATCATTTTGGCCGATCTCAAGATGGATTGTGACGTGGTGTGCGCCGCGCTGTTGCACGATACCGTCGAGGACACCGAGACCTCGCTCACCGATGTTTCCGGCCTGTTTGGCGATACGGTGGCCGAGCTCGTCGATGGCGTGACCAAGCTCACCAACATCGAAGTCGACAGCATGGACGAGAAGCAGGCGCTCACGCTGCGCAAGATGTTCCTCGCCATGTCCAAGGACATTCGCGTCATCATCGTTAAACTTGCCGACCGTCTGCACAACATGCGAACGCTGGCAGCCCTGCGCGAGGATCGTCGCCTGTTTAAGGCTCGCGAGACCATGGACGTGTACGCGCCCTTGGCTGACCGCCTGGGCATGAGCTCTATTAAGTGGGAGCTCGAGGACCTGTCCTTCTTCTACCTGGAGCCCGATGCCTACCAGCGCATCGCGCGCATGGTGGCTGAGTCGCGCGAGGTCCGCGAGCGCTACCTTGCCGAGACCATCAAGACACTCACCGACGAACTCAACCGCATTGGCCTGGAGGACTTCCAGATCAACGGCCGTTCCAAGCACTATTGGTCCATCTACCAAAAGATGAAGCGCAAGGGCAAGGAATTCTCCGAGATCTACGACCTGGTGGCACTGCGCGTCATCACGCATTCGGTGCGCGATTGCTACTCCACGCTCGGCGCGGTGCATACGCTGTGGCACCCCATGCCCGGTCGCTTTAAAGACTATATCGCCATGCCCAAGGTCAATAACTACCAGTCGCTCCACACGACGGTCATCGGCCCTACGGCTCGTCCGCTCGAGATTCAGATTCGAACCTACGAGATGCATGAGCAGGCCGAGTACGGCATTGCCGCCCACTGGCTATATAAGAAGTCGGGCGGATCGTCTGCTTCCAAGACCAATGACGCTCAACGTTTGGACGACCAGATCAACTGGCTCAAGCATTCGCTCGATTGGGCGGCTTCCGACGAGATCACCGATGCCAAGGAATACCTGCACTCGCTGAAGGTCGATCTGTTCGATCAGGAGATCTTTGTCTTCACGCCCAAAGGCGAGGTCATGGCGCTTCGTGCCGGCTCCACGCCGCTCGACTTTGCCTATGCCGTTCACACCGAGGTGGGAAACCACTGCGTCGGCGCCAAAATCAACGGTGCGGTGGCTCCGCTCACGCACGAGATTAAGACGGGTGACCGTGTCGAGATCCTGACTAACAAGAGTTCCAAGCCGTCGCGCGATTGGCTCAAGATCGTTAAGACACCTTCCGCCAAGTCAAAGATCCGCCGCTATTTTGCCGCTGCGACCAAGGACGACGACGCTGCCGCCGGTCGCGATATGCTGGCCAAGGACCTGCGTAAGCGTGGCTATGGCATTTCTACGCCGCGTTCGACGCGTGCACTCAACGCCGTGGCGGAGCAGTTTAACTTCAAGCAGCTCGAGGACCTGTTTGCCGCCGTCGGCGCCGGCAAGGTTGCCCCGCGCGCTGTGGGCAATAAGGTCGAGCAAATCTTGGACCCCAAGCCCGAGGAACAGCTCACCAAGGCC
>DBGFLF010000176.1:0-1563 GCA_048528725.1 Collinsella sp. | reverse complement strand
GCTACGGTTCGTTTTGCCAGCAGCGCTGCCTCGCTTTTGCCGGCACTTGGGGACGTTCCTATTGTGCCGGCAGGTGGGGATACTCCTTTGCTAGAAGATTCGGCGCAGGTCTCCGCGGTTGAGGGCCTCGTCGAAGAGGTGCTTGAATACCACGCTGCCGTGTAGGCCGTCGTGCTCGAACTCGTTGGTCACCCAGGCGTGCGAGTTGCCCACGCGGTCGAGCGTGTCGAGCTGCATGCCCGAGTCCACGTACATGTCATCGAAGTACACCGCGGCCTGGAGCGGCACCTCGTTGCAAGCCAGGCGCTGCGGGTCGTAGATCTTGTCCCAGCTGGTGTCTTCCATCAGCAGGTCCATGGCGGGTTTAAACGGCTTAAGCTCGGGCATCTGCTCGAACATCCACGGGAACATGGCCTCGCCGGTAAACATGAGCGGGCGCGCGAGGGTGTCGAACTCGGCACGGCGTGCCTTCTCTTCTGCCGCGGCCCAGCGAATGGGCATGGTATCGCCGTCGGCGTAGATGAACTCCTGCAGTGTCCAGTACAGCGGGTTTGTGCGCGTGTTGGTGCGCTCGAAGGCGCGCATCAAAAAGCTGTCAGATACCGAGGCGCCGCAGGCCAGCGTGCCGTCGCCGTCAACAAAAGCGTGATCGATAATCCAATGCATGCGCTCAAAGCTCGGCTTCATGCCAAAGTCGCTGCCCATGAGCTGTAGGCGCTCGACCGTCATCGGCGAGCCGTCGGGCAGCACGGGCTTTTGCTCCTCGAGGGTATCTGCCAGGGTCGCCACGCGCTCGACGTCGGCGGGGTAGCGGTCGTAATACTGCTGCGTCTTGGCTGCCATGCGTGGGAAGGTGTGCGCGTAGACCTCGCTGGCGCTCGCCGGCACGTGCGGAATGCCGCCGCAGGTAAAGCTTGCCGCCACGCCCTCGGGGAAGAGCGACAGATAGCTCAGCGTCAAAAAGCCGCCGTAGCTCTGGCCGAGCGTGACCCACGGCTTGCCGCCAAAGCCCACTAGACGCAGGTACTCAAAATCGCGCACGATGGAGCTGGCGAGGTGGCGCTTGAGGAAGTCCGCCTGCGAGCGTGCTGTATCGGCGCCGACGGCCGTTGCGCGATCACCCAGTGCCTTGATCGTGCGTCCGTCCACGCAGCTACTGCGTCCGGTGCCGCGCTGGTCGGGAAGGACCACGCGGAAGTGCTTGACGGCCTCCTCGATCCAGCCGTCGCTTGTGGGCGACAGCGGACGCGGGCTCTCGCCGCCGGGGCCGCCCTGCAAAAACAGGAGCAGCGGCAGATCGTCGTTGATGCGGTCGGGCGCGCAAACCACGCGGTAGAAGAGCTTGATGCTCTCGGGCGCGCCGGCGATGGGTGCCGGCATAGCGCCGCGGCGCATGGTGCTGCCGACGGCCAGGAGCATCGGCTCCAGGCCGCGCCAGTCAAGGGGGACGTCGATGCTGTGGTCCTCGACATAAAGGCCGGGGACGTGGTACGAAGTGATGAGGGCCATGTGAGTCTTCCGTTCGTTGCGGTGTTTCGGGTTGACCAATTCTACCGCCGCGGG
>DBGFLF010000175.1:0-14022 GCA_048528725.1 Collinsella sp. | reverse complement strand
AACAGCGGCGGCGCGTCTGACCGAACGAGGGTATGGGGACTCGTTCGGCCAGACGCGCCGCCGCTGTTTGTGATCCCTTTTCCTCCGTCCCCTTCGGATCACGTGATCCCTTGGGGACGGAGGAATAGGGATCATTTCGTAGGCCCGTGGCCGCCTTGGAAACCGAATGATGGTACGAGCATCCATTCGGCTTCCAAGGCGGCCACGGACAGAACGGGACGAACAGAAAAGAGCGACGAACGCCTACTCCCCCGCCACGCTCGCGCGCAGCTTGGCGGCGATGGGCTCGGATACCAGCAGGAACACGAGCATGACCACGGAGCACGCCAAGCACACGATCCAGGTGCTCGCAAAGGAGCCCGTGGCGTCGAACAGCACGCCCGAGACAATGGCGCCCACGGTGCCGCCGACCATCTCGAGCGAGGTGATGGTGCCCGTGACCTTGCCGAGGTCGGCCATGCCAAACTGCTTGGACGCGGCGATGGTAGGCGTGATGGTGCCCATACACGTTCCGATACCAAAGCTCACAGCGGCGACAATAGGACCGAGGTCCGTCGTCGGAAAGCACAGCGCCACGCAGGCGATAATGCACGCAACGGAGCCAAGGATATTGCCAAAGCGCAGGCCAAAGCGGTCATAAATCGCACCGAGCGAAATCTTGGCGATAACGACGGTGACCATATAGGCCGAAAGCACAGTGCCCGCCCACATGGGATCATGACCGCCCGTGACGATCTTGGCGCCGTTGACGGTAACGCTCGTCATGTTGGTGACTTGGTTGGGCAAGATGGCGCCGTTAACGAGACCCATAAAGAGGAAGGCGACGACAAGCAGCCAAAACGCCGGGCTCTTCTTGATGCGAGACCAGCCGACGCTAACCTCGGGCGCCGTGTGCTCGTCCTTGTCGCCAGCCGTCGAGACGGACGGATCGCCCGGGTTCTCGCCGAGCGGCTTAAGGCCGATCTCGGAAGGCTTAGTGCGGAAGGAGTAGGCCGTGATGGGCAGTGCCGCCACCATGCAGACGGCAGCGAGTACCAGGAACGCAGAGCGCCAGCCCACACTCACGATAAGCGAGCTCACGATGGGAGACAGAATAGCGCCGCCAAAGCCCGAGCCCGAAAGTGCGATGGAGATGGCAAGGCCTCGCTTGGCGGTAAACCAGTTGGCGGTCACTAGGCTGATGAGCAGGCGGGTCGAGGCCACAGCGAAGCAGCCCGAAACGGCAAAGAGCACGTAGACCTGCCACAGCTCACCGACAAAGCTCATGCTGGCAAGAACGGCAGGGGTAGCGATAACGGTTAGGGAACCCAAAACGCGACCGCTTACTTTATCGGCAACATGGCCAATGACAAGCGATCCGATAACGCTCACCACGGTAGAGATCGCATTGGAGATGTTGTACTGCGCAAGAGATATTCCCAAGTCGCTGACGATGAGCGGCTGGAACAGGCTCATGCAGTTGACGAAAATCGTGTAGCACGTGGCCATGATCACGAAGCCGGAGGCCACCACGAGCCAGCCGGGGAAGAACTTACGCTGCTGGGGCATACTGCTCCTTATTTAACAAACGAATAGCCTGCGCCGGGCGCCGGTAGTGCCCAAGATTGCCTTGAAAGACAAGGGCATAGGCCTTATGGCCATGCCCGCAGGCTTGAAAGGCAAGGTTGGGTGCTACCGGTGGTCGGCGATATAGCCCAAAGCGACGGCGGTATAGGCCGCAGCACCGAGCGGCAGCTCGGCATCGTTAAAACGTGCCTTGGGATGGTGCTGGGCAAAATGCTCGTCCGTGTCGGTTACGGCCGCGCCCACGGTAAAGTACGCACTCGGAATCTCGCTCGAGATAAGCGCGAAGTCCTCACTCGCCATGGCATGGAAAAGCGGCAAGAAAGCCGCCTTGGGCAGCACTGCGCCCACGTAGCCAAGCGACGCCTGAGTCATATCGCTGTCGAGTACAAGCGGCGGAACATCCGAAAGCGTCTCGATGGTCGCCGGCGTACGATATGTTGTGGCAACGCCGTTAACGACCTCCGCGATGCGGGTCTTGAGGTGCTCCATGAGCTCGACGTCGAAGCCGCGCAGCGTGCCTTCGAGCACGCAGGTATCCGGGATGACGTTGGCCGCTTGGCCACCGGCAAACTTACCCACGGTCAGTGCGACCTCCTTGGCGGCCGGCACCTCGCGAGCGATGAGCTCCTGAAGCGCCAGGTGCACATGGACGCCGGTCGTGATGGGGTCGATGCAGATCTCGGGGCTCGAGCCATGGCCGCCCTTGCCCTGCAGCGTGATGCGAAAACCGTACACGCCCGAAAGCGCCGGGCTCCCATAGAGCACCAGGCCGAGCGGCGATTGGCTGTTAACGTGCATGGCAAAGGCCGCCTGAGGGCGCGGGTTCTGCAGCAGACCGTCGGCGATGGCGGCGCGGGCACCCTCAAAGGTTTCCTCGCCCGGCTGGAACAGCAACTTAACCGTAGCGTTGGCATCAACAAGCTCTGCCTCGCGCGCTTTGAGCATACGAGCCGCACCAAGCAGCGCCGTCGCGTGCATATCGTGACCGCAAGCGTGCATGCAGCCGTTGGTGGATGCAAAGGGCTCGCCGGATTCCTCGGCAACGGGCAGGGCGTCCATGTCGCCACGAAGCATGATGACCGTACCGGCCTGCTCATTCGTGCAGATGCCATTGCCTTGGGCCGCGGCGGCACCGGCGCCGACAAGGCCCACAACGCAGGAACCATCGACGAGCGTAGCAAATGGGATGTCCATCTCGGTCAGGCGCGCTTGGATATACGTAGAGGTCTGCGGGAGGCTATTACCCAGCTCGGGCATCTGATGTAAATCGTGTCGCCACGCAGCGAGCTCATCTGCAAAAGCCTGAGCTTCTGCAACAAGACCGTCACCGATAGCGGTCTGCGCCGCCGCGGTGGCCTTGGGCGCTGATTGCGGTTGAAGATCGGACAGTGCTGGTGCCATAGATGCCCTCCAGTAACGTTTTTGCAGCAAGCACTTTGATAGCGTAAAGTGCAAAGTACTACTTTAAGGGCGACGCATAAAAAATGCCGCCCCGGGAGGCGGCGCAACAAATTGTTTACAATTGCGGACGCGGCTTTCGACGCAAAAAATCGAAATGCGTCTCGCTTAAGATAATCGACAAGAAGATGAGGACGAAGCCGGCGAGCAGACGCGAGGTGAGCGCCTCCCCCATCAGCAGCACCGAAAACAGCACGCCCGAAGGGGACTCCATCGACAGGAGCAATGAGCCCGTCGAGGCCGGGACGTGCGCCAAGCCGACGTTTTGAATGAGCAGCGCCACGCACGTGCAGCCCACCGAGAGAAAGGCCATCACGCCGATAAAGCTCGGCGTCCACACAGACGCGGGCGCTTGGGTCTCGAACAACAGCGACGAGATCAGGCTCAGCACGCCGTTGCCCACAAACATCCAAAACGTAATGACGTTGATATCCATTTTGCGACCGTACTTGGCGGTCACCGCCATCTGGATGGCGAAAAAGACCGCACCGCCCAGCGTGATGGCATCACCGATGTTGAACTCGACGCTATCGAGCGCCACCAGGCCAATGCCCGCCAGACAAAGCAATGCGGCACCCAAGTTGTAACGAGTGAGCTTTTCGCCGCTTAGGAAATAGCTCACGAACGGGACCAAAATGCAATAGGTGCCCGTCAAAAAAGCGTTCTTACCCGCCGTGGTCTGAGCCAGGCCGACCGTCTGCAAGACATAGGCTGCCCACATGAGCGCGCCCATGCTCAGACCGACAATCAGATTGCGAGCGTTAAGGTGGGCGGCGATGCGCTTGCGAAAGATAACAAGCATGACCAGCGCCGCGGGAAGAAAACGAATATAGAGCAGCTCGAACACCGGAATGGTATCGAGTGCGTCCTTCATGGTCGTAAAGGAGTAGCCCCAGACAATCGCCACCGAAAGCAGTAGAACTTTCCAGAACAACGGCGAACGAGCACCGGCACCACGGGAGGTGCCGCCCGCGCCCAGGTCCTCGCGAGCAACAGGGCTATCGGGCATGTTTTCGATTTCGTTGGCAGCGTATTGGGCCATGGAACATCCTCACACTCAAACTGGGCGTGGTGTCCGCACGCGTATGGCTGCGTGCCGCCTCATGGTCAAATAAAAACGGGACGCGCCGGACCCCCGGCACGCCCCGCTACTGTAGCAACAACTAAGCAGCCCGCGCAATTCACTACGCTAAAGCATCGGGTTGGAAGACCTCGATGTTCCGACGGCGTTTACGTTGCTGCATTAAATCAATTTGGTCGACTCCAGCTTTTCGATGATCCAGTTGTTGGCCTTGATGACTGGGCGGCGAAAGACCACGCCCAGGGCCAGCGACGGAATCAGGTAGCTCGCCAAGATACCCAGCTCAATCCAGTACTCCATATGGTAGGCACCGGCCATGGCGGCGTGCATGGCGTTGATGCCGTGGGTAAACGGCAGGAACGGGTAGATCGCCTGGAACACGGGACCGGTCATCTCGATGGGGAACGTACCGCCCGAACCGCCGACCTGCATGACCAACAGCACGACGGCGAGGGCCTTGCCGATATCTCCAAACGATACCGTAAGCGTGTAGACGATATTGGAGAACACGAGACTCGCGACCCAGCCGGCAAGCACAAACTGCAGGGGGTTGTCGCACTGGATGCCAAAGAACAGAATGTCGCCCGCACACACGAGCGTTGCCTGCAGCAGAGCCAGGCCGCCAAAGAACAGGTAGCGACCCAAGTAGATCTCGTGCAGGCGCACGGGGATGAGCTCGTTGATAAGCTCATCGTTAACCGAGACCTTCATCATGGCCGCCAGTACGATCGAGCCGACCCATAGCGACAGAATCGTGTAGAACGGTGCCATGGCCGAACCGTAGTTGCGAATCGGATAGACCGGCTTGCGATCGAGCGCGACGGGGCCGGAAAGCGACACGGCCAGACCCTCGGGATCATTGCCGATCATCGTCTTGATCGCAGCGAGGTCATCCGACATCAAGGCGCCGTCGAGCTCATCCTTAAATGCACTGATCTTGTCCGACGCCTCACCCAGCTGATCGGAAGCCTTGTTGACCAGCTTTGCAGCCTTGGAGAGGCCCTTTGCCAGCGAACCGGATGCGTCGGTCAGGCCATCTACGGCGCTATCCAGATCGCCCGAGATGCTGTTCAGCGAGTCCAGAATGCCCGAAACCGTCTTCTTAAGCTCCTTGGCCTTAACCGAGAACGTGGAATCGTAGTCGGACTTGGCACCCGAGATGCCCGCCTTGGCATCGGCGATAGCCTGGTCGACCTCGGCACGCGTGCTGTTGACCTCTGCCATGCTGTCAGAAAGGGACTTCGCGGTTGCCGTCAGGTCCTTGGCGTTGTTGCGATACTCCACCGCGATTCTGCCCAGCGATGTTGCCACAGATTTGAGGCTCTCCTGGAGCTTTTCGTTACTCACCTGCTCGGCAAGGCTGCGGAGCTGGTCGGCCGTGGCATCGATATCGTCGGCACGCGCATTGAGGGCCGCAGCGGCATCGTTGAGTTGGGACACCGTAAGGTCGACATGCTGGTTAGCGGCATCGAACGCCTTCGCGAGCTCGGCAGATACATTGTCGAACGAACCCGCACTTCCATCGATTGCGGCATCGATGGCATCGTTTGCCGCCTTAAGCGCTTCTTTGGAATCATCGATGCCGCTTTTGGCATGTTCCATGAGCTGCTTTGTCGACTCATCGACGGCACCGGTCTGCTGGAGCATACCGCTCGCCGACGTCAGCGAATCGGACGTGGAGCTCAAAATGCCCGCAAGCGACGTTGCGCTGGCCTGAACGTCCTGCAGGTCCTCGACCGAATCGCCGAGTGTCGACGACAGGTTGGCGATAAAGTTACTCACCTGGTCGGTGCTCATGTAATCGAGCAGGCTGGACACGGTCTTGAGCCCGATGGTCGTAATGGTTTCGGTAAAGGTCTCGTTAACCCGACTCTGAACAGCGCTCGAGCCTTTCTCGGTCACGATCTGGGCAATGGCGTTGGCTTTCTGATTCTCGTAGAACTCGATATCGGCATGCTTCACGTTCGTCGAGAAGAGCGTCATCATGTCGGCGCTAAACGTTTTGGGGATGACCACAGCGGCGTAATACGCGCCCGACTTGACGCCATCGATGGCCTTATCGCGATCGTTGAGCACGACCCAGTCGAAGTTCTCGTTGCCGCGCAGGGTGGCGGTCACGTTTTCGCCCACGTTGACCTCGACGGGAATCAGATCGCTCTCGTAGCCCTCATCGGTGTTGACCACGGCAATCTTAAGATTGCCGGTGTTGCCGTAGGGATCCCAGCTTCCGGCGATGTTAAACCATGCATAGAGACATGGCACGATGACCAGGCCCATCACGACAACCATGCCGATCACAGAGCGAGACACGTTTTGGACATCACGCCTAAACAGGTGCAGGATGTTCTTCATTTATGCCTCACCTCCTTTGGAGTGCTTGCCGAGCGGAGCGGTATCGCCATCATTTGCGGCCGTGTTGTCAGCGCCCTGAGATTTATGGCCCGAGCCTATAATATGCGGCAAGCGGTCCGTGGGCTGATCGCCGCCCTTGGCGCCACGTTCGCTGGCATTGAGGCCAAACATGCGGCGGGCGGCAGGAATGGCAGCCGTGTGTTCGCGCATCTCGCGACGCAGGTCCTCATCCGACAACGCCGAGATACGCATCTGGGTGTTGAGGCTCGAGCGGATGTACTCGATGCTGATGAGCCAGCCACAGATGGCAATGACTGAGATAATCCAGATGACCAGTAGAATGATCTTGCCATTGTTGTCGATATCGAGAACCGTCGACAGAACGAAGAGCAGCACCTGCACGCCGACTACAGCGGCGAAACCGCCCTTGATGTAGTACGGATAGCGATGTTCAAAGGCGACCGCACGATCGAGCAGTTCGCGACGGTACGAATCGGAATCGAGCATGACGCGCATGGCCGTGCGCAGCGAGTAGCGCCGGCGCGGCAGGTCATTGGACTCGCAGATCATCAGACCCGTCGTGGAAAGCTGCTTGTCAAAGAGCAGGTTGAGGTTGAGCATCAGCGGACGCAGTTGCAGGCCGATAAAGAGCGCGACGATAAGAAAGACACCGAGGATGCACAGGTTAAACAGGTAGTTAAACGAGTACATGCCGCCGACCGTCTCGCGCAGCAGATTGATGCCGTAGGTAAAGGGCAGCAGTGGGTGCAGCCACTGGAAGAAGCCAGGCATCATCTCGATGGGGTACATGCCCGACGAACCCGGGATCTGCACGATGACGAGGATGACACCGATTGCCTTGCCGATATGCTTAAACGTGGTGGACAGCGCATAGATGATGTTGACGTACGTAAACGAGATGGCGATGCCGCCCAGCACGAACAGCAACGGGTTGACGCACTGTACGCCAATAACCAGATCACCCACCGTAACGATGACGGCCTGCAATGCGCCCAGGATCACCATGAGCAACCAGCGGCCAAAGTAGCCTTGGCGCGCCGTAAAGCTGCCAACACCTTCACGGTCGACCTCGAGCTTGTAAATGGCGATGAGCACATAGCCGCCCACCCAAAGCGCCAGATTGGTGTAGAAGGGAGCGATGCCCGAGCCAAAGCTCTTGACCGGATAGATTGACTTGGACGTCAACTCAACCGGAGACGCCATGAAATCTGCCACGTCATTGACATCGACGCCCATCAGATCGGCCAGCTCGCCCATGGACTCGGAGGTCTGCAGCGCCGCGATGTCATTGGCGGCGGTTGCAAGCTTGTCCTGGACCTTGGCAAGCGAGGAATCGGTCTGGGACAGCGTGGTCTTGGCCTGGCCGAGCGTAGCGCTAAGCTGCGCCAACGTGCCGCGCGCATTTGCAAGTGTAGGTGTCATACCCGAGACGATACCGGTCAGGTCGCCCGAAACGGCAGCAAAAGAGTCGAGCGCGCTCGAGGCCTTCGGCAGCGCGTTTTGGCCCAAGTCCGTCTGGGCTTGGCCAAGGTTGGTCGCACCGGTATGAATTGCGTTATTGATAGCGTCACTGGCACCCGAAACAGCCGCTGCGTCATTCGCCATGGCGCTCGACTGCGCGGACAGACCGTCCTTGATGCTCTGAAGCTTTTCATTCTGCTCTCGAAGCAAATCGATGGTCGATACAATGCGCGCGTCAATTTCCTCGGAACCTGTCGACGTGTCATTGGCGAGAATCTCCAAGTGCCCGATAACGGCCTTATTGTGGTCGATCGTCGCTTGAAGAGACTCGAGCGAGTTGTCGATACGGGTGGTCGTAGATGTGACCGCGCCCGTCAGCTTGCCGATGGCAGCGTTCGCAGAGGCCGACGTCTTGGTGAGCGCAAGGCTGCCTTCCGAGAGCGCCTTGGAGAGCGAGGTGATGGAGTTGCCCGCCGTGGTGCGAGCTTCGCTCAGCAGGTCGTTGCCCTGGGAGATCGCCTGCGTCAGCGACGGTGCCTGGCCTTGCAAGCCGGCAAGTGCCGCATCAGCCGAGGCGATAGCGCCACTCGTCTTATCAATGGCGGCATTCATATCGCCAATCGAATCGCGCACCTCGCCCAAGGTATCGGACGCCTCAGACACCGAACTTGCCAGCGAGTCCTGAGTCTGGGTTGCCTTGTCCTTTAAATCGACACCGGCATCCTTGGCGATACCGGCAACAGTCTTACCTACCGTAGAGACAAATTCCGAGTTGATCTGCTCCTCGATGGTGTTTGCACCGGTATCGGTAACCTTGGGCGCAATGGCGCTCTTCTTCTCATTGACGTAGTACGTGAGCTTGGGCTGATGGTAGTTGCCGTCGAGCATCGAAACCAGGTTATCCGAGAAGTTCTTGGGAATCACGATAGCGGCATAGTACTCGCCGCTCTCGACGCCCTCCTTGGCATCGGCCGTCGAGTCGACGAACGTCCAGCCCAACTGATGATTCTCCTTGAGCTGGTCGACCACTTTGTCGCCAGCGTTGAGCTCACCCACCAAGTCGTTTTGGGTGCCTCGATCGTTGTTGGCGATAGCAATCTTGATGCCTTGGGTGTTTCCATACGGATCCCAGTTTGCCACGATGTTATACCAGGCATACAGCGAGGGAATAACGCACACGCCTAGGGTAACCACCAGGGCGACGGGGTTCACAAGCAGTCGCTTAATGTCGCGCTTAAATATCGCAAAGGACACCTTTGCATTGGATAGTTTGCTGCCGAGACTCACGCTTGGACCATCCATCCTGTCGTTAAATCGAATCGTACTATCGACAACCATTGTACGTAGGCGCTTTAGTGCCTCGCGGCACAATGGTGCTGAGTTTTGCGGGTAGCAATATACTACGAAGATGAATTAACGTACAGTTGTACAGTATCTTTAATTTCAGCAGGTTACAAAACCACAACCCGCACAAATTAGCAGTCCGAATAGTCGTTTAAGAACGTCCCCAATGACTAGTTTGGACCACGGTAACGTCGATGTTTTGGCAATGCCAGCGAGCGGGCGCCAGAGCGAACAAATTGGCATGAAAAGAGGACGGCATAGACCTTCTGGTCATGCCGTCCTCTTTGAATGACAAGTTGTCGCTCTGGCGCCCGCGCAGCGTCGACTAGTCCGCCGTTCGTTAGAACGGCGGAACCGATTACATAAGTTCACAAATGGCGGCCGCGAAGGCTACGGGATCCTCGGGGAGGATGCCCTCGACCAGCAGGGCCTGGTCATAGAGCAAACCGGAGTACTGCTTGATCTTGTCGGCGTCGCCCGCCTTCTGAGCGGCGACGAGCTTGGAAAAGACCGGGTGCTTGGCGTTGAGCTCGAGCACGCGCTGGCTCATGGGCATACCGTCGGGCGCGCCCTCGGGACCCTTCTGGAGCACCTTCTCCATCTCGAGCGAAAGCGGGCCCTCGGTGGTGATGCACGCGGGAGCATCGGTCAGGCGCGCAGAGACGGCAACCTTCTCGACCTTGTCGCCGAGTGCCTCCTTCATGGCGTTAAAGAGGTCCTCGTTCTCCTTGGTGGCGTCCTCGGCCTCCTTTTTCTCGTCCTCGGTCGCCAGGTCAAGATCACCGGTTGCGACGTTCTTGAGCTCCAGGTGACGATCCTCAACCTCGGGCTCGGCACCATCGGCCACGGCCTTCTCGGCAGCCTCGCGGGCGGCATCGTCCTCGTAGATCTTGGGCATATCGGCGGCAACGTACTCACGCATAGCCTGGAAGGTGAACTCATCCACGTCCTGCGTCAGCAGCAGCACGTCATAGCCGCGGTCGAGCACGCCCTTTACCACGGGCATCTTGGCCAAGCGCTCACGCGAGTCGCCGGCGGCGTAGTAGATGGCCTTCTGATCCTCGGGCATGCCCTTGGCATACTCGGCCAGGGTAATCATCTTCTGTTCCTTGGCAGACCAGAACAGCAACAGATCGGCGAGCTCATCGGCCTTCATGCCATAGCTCGAGTAGATGCCGTACTTAAGACCGCGGCCAAAGTTCTCAAAGAACTTCTCGTAGGCCTCGCGGTCGTTGTCACGCATATCCTCAAGGTCGGCGGTGATCTTCTTTTCCACACGCTTGGCGATGGCCTTGAGCTGACGGTTCTGCTGCAGCGTCTCACGCGAGATGTTGAGCGACACGTCGGCGGAATCCACGACGCCGCGGACAAAGTTGTAGTAGTCGGGCAGCAGGTCGTCGCACTTCTCCATGATCAGGACGTTGGAGCTGTAGAGTGCCAGACCCTTCTCGTAATCCTTGCTGTACAGATCGAACGGCGCGCGGCCCGGCACAAACAGCAGGGCATCGTACTCGAGCGTGCCCTCGGCATGGAAGCTGATGGTGCGCGCAGGATCGTCAAAGTCGTGGAACGTGGACTTGTAGAACTCGTCGTAGTCCTTCTGCTCGACATCGGAGCTGCGCTTCTTCCAGATCGGTGTCATGGAATTGACGGTCTCGAGCTCCTGGTAGTCCTCGTACTCGGGCTTGTAATCGTCGCCGGCGTCCTCGGGCTTGGGTTTCTGGCGGCTCTTGGACACCATCATCTGAATCGGGTAGCGCACATAGTTGCTGTACTGCTGAATCAGGCTCTTGAGACCCCACTCGGTCAGGAAGCGATCGTAGGTCTCGGCCTCGCCGTCGGCATCGAGCTTCTCGTTCTCGCGCAGCGTCAGGATGACATCGGTACCGTGCTCGGCGCGCTCGCCGTCTTCGATGGTGTAACCCTCAAGACCATCAGACTCCCACACGTGAGCGGTGTCCTCGCCATAGGCGCGGCTCACGACCTTCACGTGGCTGGCGACCATAAAAGCCGAGTAGAAGCCCACGCCAAACTGACCGATGATGTCGACATCGGAGCCCTGCTGCTCGGCGTTCTCGGTCTTAAACTCCTCGGAGCCGGAATGGGCGATGGTGCCCAGATTGCGCTCGAGCTCCTCGGCGGTCATGCCAATGCCGTTATCCGAGATGGTAATGGTGCGGGCGTCTTTATCAAAGGAGACGCGAATGGCCAGGTCGCCCTGGTCGATCTTGACACTCGGGTCCTGCAGGCTCTTAAAGTTGAGCTTGTCGACGGCGTCGCTCGCGTTAGAGATAAGCTCGCGCAGGAAGATTTCCTTATTGGTGTAGATGGAGTTGATCATGAGGTCGAGCAGTTTTTTGCTCTCGGTCTTAAATTGACGCATGTGCAGTCCTTTCGCGCTACCCCCGTCCGCAAAAAACGGCCCGGTTGCCCGAGCCGCATCGCAGACCTGCTATGTTCAGACTTAGATTTTATAACCCATTAGCGCGCATATATACATACGGAATCGAAAAACTGTATGTCCGAGCGCTCTGATGCGCCAATTGCCAAGGAGTGTCCCAAACTGCCGGCAGGAAAGGAACGTTCCTATCTGCCATCTACGCGCTTGGCCATCCAGACATGGGGCTGGCCCTCGTCTTCGTAATCTACCGGGGCAATTTGCGTGTAGCCCGCCTTTGCATAGAGCGGCAACACGTATTCCTGCGCATGCAGCTTAATAAGCTTAGCGCCGGCATCGCGTGCACACGAAGCACTGGCCTCGACGATCGCACTCGCCAGTCCGCGACGACGCATAGCCGGCAGCACGGCGACGCGCCCCATAATGTAGGTCTCCCCCGCCGCAACGCCTTCGTCCATGTCGCATGCCGGCAACACCGGGGCCTCTGCGTCAGCCACGCGCTCAAGCTCTTCGGGAAACACGCGCGAGCAACCGGCAAGCTCGCCGTCTACATAGAGCGTCACATGAATGCAGCTCTGATCCTTGTCGATAGCGTCGAACTCATTCTCGTAGCCCTGCTCGTCCATAAAAACGACGCGGCGCACCAACGCCGCGTCATCAAAGCATCCCGTCTTAAGTTGGATATCCATGGCTGCCCTTTCATTCAATGCGAACGTTAGGGACAGATATTAGCGAAAATGAGCTCCGCGCACGCTAAACTTCGCGCGAGCCTTCGCCAGGCAGTCGTAATGACCCACGTTATGGGCATCGCTCGCGATGAAGCTGTACAGGTTCTGATCGAACAGGCGCTGTGCCGGCTTTTTCTCGCGACCAAAGCGACCGCCGGCAATAAAGTCCGCCGAAGCCTGCAGCTTGCAACCCATATCGACCAGGCGCTCCGCCACGCTTACATCCTTTTGAACCGCACGATAGCGCTCAGGATGAGCGATAATCACCTGGTAACCACGGCACTGCAAATCGTAAATCGTGTTCTCGTACTCTCTAAACGCATACGCATCGGCATGCGTCGAAAGCTCGAGCAGAAACTCGTTGGTCCCATCGAAATGCAAGTGCTCCGCGGCATCGATACCAAGCTCAACGAGCTTTCGATGGTTGACCTCGAAGCCCATCTGGAGCGGAAAACCGTCAGCGTTATCACGCAGCAGCTCAAAGGCATCCCACATCTTGTCGTAATCAAAATAGGGATCACGGCAGTGAGGAGTGCAAACGATTCTGGTTACACCGGCCCGCTTGGCAGCCTCGAGCATCGCCAAGCTCTCATCGAGATCGGCGGCGCCGTCGTCTACACCCGGCAAGATATGGCAATGAATGTCACGCATAGGTCAGCCTTAATCAACTAAACGTTTGCTCGGTTGGTGAAGATGCCTTTTTTTGAAGTCCCCTGATCGTCGGAGCCCTTCTTCACCTTCTTACCGTCCTTGGTGTAGTAGGAGTAGTAGTACTCGCTGGTCTCGGTCTCGCAGTAGTTCATAACGGTACCGATGAGCTTGACCTTCTCGGACTTCTTAAGCTGACCGATGGCGTTGAGCGCCTCCTCGCGCTTGGTGAAATCCTCACGCACAACAAAAAGCGCACCGTCGGTCAGACTTGCGATCTCGGCAGCATCGATGAAGGTGCCGACCGGGGGAGCATCAAAGATGACGTACTGGAACTTGGCGGACAGTGCCTTTACCAGCTTGGCAAAGCGGTGAGAGACGATGATGTCGGCAGGATTGGGAATATGCGGCTCGGCATCGAGGAAGTAGAAGTTCTTCTGACCCGTCTCGACAATCGCCTGGTCAATAGAAACCTGCTCGGAAAGGACTGCATAGAGTCCGCCGCGGGAGCGGACGCCGAGCATATCGGCAAGGGACCTGCGACGCATATCAGCCTCGACCAGCAGGACGCTCTTGCCGCTGGTGGCGATAGCCTGGGCAAGGTTGATGGAAACCGTAGACTTGCCCTCGTTGGGAATCGAGGACGTAACGGTGATGGTGCGAATGGGGTCGTCCACGCTCGCAAAGCGGATGTTGGCCAGAAGGGTCTTGGCGGCATTCTGTACAACGAGCTTATCGGTGTTCTTTGCCTTAGCCATGCCTATTTACCACCTTTCATAGCCGGAATTCGGCCAACAACGGGAATGCCCAGGAGCTCTTCTGCCTCTTCGGCACCGCGGATGCGGGTGTTGAGCATGTCTGCCAAAACGACATAGGCAACTGCGATAAAGATGCCCGCGAGGAACGCGACAGCAACGTACAGCATACGCTTGGGGCCGCTGGGGACTTCGGGAGTCTTAGCCTCG
>DBGFLF010000174.1:0-5270 GCA_048528725.1 Collinsella sp. | reverse complement strand
TCTTATGCCAAACGCCTGCTCTTATACCCACGCGCCGGCAAATAACACAAGCTACTCCCAGGCTCCCCATACATCGGGGCAATAACCGACGGTGGCCTTCTTGCCGTTGCGTACGATGGGCTCGGCTAGAACCTGCTGGTTCTCGAGCAGCTTGTCGAAGCGCTGGCTAGGGGTGAGGTGCTGGATGAGTGCGAGCGTCTCCTCGTCCTTGGCTTTGGGATTGAGTAACTTGTCGATACTACCGACCGCCTGCATCACGCTCGTGAGCTCGCCCTTGCTCATCTCCTTTTCCTTAAGGTCGATAAACTGCACCTTAATGCGGCGCTCTTTAAAATAACGCTGCGCCTTCTTGGTGTCGAAGGACTTCTTAGTCCCGAAGATTTGAATATTCATTTATTGTTCCGCCGTTCTAACGAACGGCGGTCACCTCGACGCTGCAAAGCCATCTGATGGGCAATCTGCCTTTCAATCGTCGGGCGCGGGCAAAAGCCCAGCGCCCTCCTCTTTCAAGGCACCTTGCCTCATCAGCTGGCTTTTCGCTGACATTGATAGGACATCGAGGTTACCGCCGCTGGACTTATCGAATGAAGTTGGTCGTTGCGCGATCGGCTTCGGGTGCGTTGATACCAGCGGCCTGTCCTGCCTCGATACAGCGCAGGAGCCAGGCCATGTTTTTGCCGATGTTTCGCATGGTGGCAAGGCCCTCGGCATCCCCATCGGCGTCGCCGGGCACGCGACCAAACACGTTGTTCCAGTACGTGGAGGCGACCACGGGCATCTGGTTGATGGTGAAGTACTTGTTGAGCACATCGAAGGTGGTCGATGTACCGCCGCGACGGGCGACGGCGACGGCAGCGCCCGGCTTGTGTGCAAAGGCCTTGCTGCCGGCATAGAATGCGCGATCGAGTGCCGAGAGGATGCGTCCGCTGGGATGCGCATAGTAGACGGGCGAGCCAAAGACAAAACCGTCGGCCTGTTCGGCGGCAGCGATGAGCTCGTTCACCACGTCGTCGTCAAAGGTGCAGCGACCGCCAAGCTTGCCGCACTGGCCACAGCCAATGCAGTCGCGAATGGGCTTGGCGCCCAGTTGAAACACCTCGGTATCAATGCCTTCGGCATTGAGCTGCTCGGCGACCTCGGCGAGTGCGCGGGCGGTGTTGCCGTTTGCCTTGGGGCTGCCATTGACCAAAAGAACCTTCATCACAAACTCCCTCTGCTTTTGGTGGCTTCTGCAGAGGATTATCGCACGATGGGGGAGGCGGCGCGGGCGCGGTGCTAATCCAGTTTGGTACCTGGCACCTGCACGGCTTTCCCGAGCAACGCTTTGAGCTCGTTCAAAATGGAAACGGGCTGTCGGTCAACGCTGTTCAGATGGAGCGTCGCTACACGAATGGGTGGCTGATATTCAAGCGAGCCGATGAGCACGGGGGAACCCAGGAACCGCTCGATTTCGTCTGCGATCGAGTCGGTCTCTTCGGGATCAAAGTCGTCGAAAAGCGCCACGAATGTCGGCCCCGTCGAGCGGAACAGGCGGCCCTTGCCGCGCGAACAATCCATGAGGCAGGCGGCGCTTTCGGCGAGCACGCGGTCGCCTGCATCGAATCCAAAGCGGGCATTGACCTCGGCGATATCGTCGACCTTAATGGCAATAAAGCCTGCCTCGCGCGCCACGCGGCGCATCTCTCCAATAGCGTTGACCAGCGCGTGGACATCGCCCAGGCCCGTTACCGAGTCGGTCGTATCTGCTAGGCTTCGGTTGATGATAATGCCCACATACATGCTGGGCTCGGTATCGGTGCCGTCCAAGCGGTAGCCCGTGCAGTCGCAAAGCACGTATTTTCCGGTGGCATCCATTACGCGATACTGCATGTAGTGGAAGTGCCACGTGCCGTTTATCACCATGTCGAGCTCGGCGCGTACGTTGTCGCGGTCCTCGGGATGAACGCGGGCAAGCCACATATCGACCGAGTTAAAAGGGTGCTGGGAGGGCAGGTCAAAATCGCGCACGGCGTTGACCGACCATTGCGATTCTCCAGTATCGAGATTGAGGATGAACGGATAGCGCGTCTCGGAGCTCATGGAGATCGCTTGGAACACCCGGTCGTTGCAGGGAAGCTGATCGACGATTGGGCGTTGCGGCGCGTCATTGTTTCCCGGTTGCTGTACACGATGCATAAGCTTATAGCGATACATCTTGCGATCGGCGTCCATCGTCATCTGGCGACGCGTGTCGCCGGCAAGTGGATCGACGCGCGAGCAGCCAAAGCTAAAGCTGGCGATCATGGGCGCCTTGCCATCTGAGCTCGCCTCGATCAGCCCGGCACGTACCTGCTCCAAGCGCTGCTCGAGTTCAGTCTCGTTTGCGGAGAGCGAGATAAGCACAAACTCGTCTCCACCGATACGGAACAGCATCTCATCGTGCTCCATGGTTTCGGAGAGCGTGCGGCAGGTGCCCAGAATATAGCGATTGCCTTCGGCGTGGCCAAACCTATCATTGCAATGTTTGAGATGGTCGATGTCAATATAGGCGCAGGTGAAGGGGTCGCCTTTGTGCCAGAGTTGCTCGACGTGACGGTCGAATCCGTTGCGGTTGCCCAAGTTGGTGAGCGGGTCGATATAGGCGTTGCGCTCAAGCAGCCGGCGCTCTTGCTGCAGGATGGCATGCGTCTTTTTCAACTGCTCGCCAATGCCGCGCAACTCTACGGGCAGGGCGGCAACGTCAAGCTCGGCGGTCGAGACGCCATTCGCAAGTCGCTGAAGATAGACAATAATCGATTGCTCGCCCATGCGGTACGACTCGTTCATGATGGATAACCTCCTTGGGCGGAACAATGGTTTGTATCATATCCCCAATTCGGTTTGAATTGGGGATATAAGTTAGCTAATGGAGGCAAATTCCCCCTTCGGCGGTGGCGTTTTGCGCGCGAGCGTATCAGTTGTTATTGCCACCATCGAGCAATGCCTCAAAATCCTTCGCCGGCATGGGGCGGTAGTAGAGGAAGCCCTGAGCGTAGCGGGCGCCCGTTTGTCGTAGCATGTCCGCCTGCTCATTTGTCTCGACGCCTTCGACCTCGACGGGCAGATGGAGCGACTGCGCCATCTCGAGCATCGATGACACGATCTGCGCGCTGCGACCTTGATCGCGGTCGGTGGGCACAAATGCGCGGTCGAGCTTGATGACGTCGACGTTGACGTTCTTGAGCATCGCGAGCGTGGACTGGCCGGTGCCAAAATCGTCCATATAGGTCGAGAAGCCGCGGGTGTGCAGGTCGGCTGTCAGTTTGTCCACGGCTTCGGATTCTCCCGTATAAGCCGTCTCGGTGATCTCGATACGCATGAGCTCGGGCGGTAGGTTGTATTGGGCGGCGAGCGCCCCCATATGTTCGGCAACGTCGCAGGCAAGGATATCCACGCGCGACACATTAAGCGAGACCGGAACCACGCGAAGACCGCGATCGAGACGCTCGCGCAGCCACGAGGCGACACCCTGCCAAATGTACTTGTCGAGCGTCACCACAAAGCCGCTTTCCTCGAGTGCGGGGATAAACGTTGCGGGCGAAATGAGAGAGCCGTCCTTGTCAATCCAGCGGGTGAGTGCTTCGGCGCCAATAATCTCACCGGTTTCCATATCGACCTGGGGCTGCAAGTGGTAGGTAATACGACCATCTGAGAGCGCGTACTGGAATTCGGTCAGCGTGTGGTGAAACGTGACTTCGCGCTCGTACTCCGCGGGGCAGAAAATGGCAATGCGCTCCTTAAAGTCGTTTTTTGCGCGTCGATTGGTAAACATGGCCTTCGCCTGCGCATCGATGGTGATCTCCTCATTGGAGTCGATGGGGTAAACGCCCATGGACGGCCAAAAACCTACGCCGTCGTTGTGCTTGGCTACAGCCTCGCGCACGCGCGCATAGACACGGTGAACGAAATCGTGCTCAAAGGGTATGAGCAGACAAAAGTCGTCTTGTCCCCAGTATCCCGCGACACCCATGTCGGCGTTCTCGATATCCTTGAGCACCGTGCCCACATCGGCAAGCATACGGTCGCCTTCGGCCTGTCCATACCATTCGTTAAATAGGCGCATGTGGCCCATGTCGACGGTGGCGATACACCAAGCGCCGTCGCGCCTTGCCTTGATGAAGGCATTGGCACGGCGCATAAACTCGCTGGGGCGGTAGAGGCCTGTGAGCATGTCGAGGTGCTCGGCGACGGCGCCTTTGCGTTCCATCTCGGGTATGGGCAGACTGTCGTTGGGAACAAGTCCGCCGGCCGTGCGAAGGCGACGATCGAGTTCGCCCAAAACAGTCGATGCTTGGGAGTCCAGGCGTTCGTAAAAGGCCGGGACGACAAGACAGACGGGAGCAATGGTGTCGCCCGCGATTTGCACAGGAGCGAAAACGGCCTCTTTAAGGTGGCGGGTCAGTTGCTCGAATGCCTCGTGGTCCAGGTCGTTGCTGAGCACGACGAACTGGACGCTACGTGAACGGTAGACCCTGCTCCTGCCGCGGGTGATCGACAGCATGCGGCCTGCGTATTCGGCGAGCATGTTGTCGACAGCCTCGGCTCCGTAGAGCTCGTTGAGTTTTGTCGTGCCACGAACGCGCACCGCTATAAGGCCCGTCTCGCAACGGTCGCAACGACAGGCGTCGATGGCATTGACCAACATGCGCTGGGTGCCGAGGCCTGTCGCGGCGTCGACGGTTTCGGCAAGTGAGTGGTTGACGAGCTCGCCGACATAGAGCGAGGGGACATTTTCGTCGCCGTCGATGCGAAACCCGCGAGCACGGCAGAGCACGTAGTCGCCTGTGGCGTTGCGCACACGATACTGCATGACGCGACGGTGCTTGGTGCCGTTATAGACCTGGTCTATGTCGTTGATGTAGGCCTCAAGGTCATCGGGATGCACGCGCGTTTTCCAGTAATCGCGACAGTTGTCTATGTGCTCCGAGGGAAGGCCAAGATCGCGCAAGGCGCCTTGTGACCAAAGGGTGCGATGTTTGTCCAAGTTCTCGATAAAGAAATAGCGGCCCTCGTTGAGCATCGAAAAGGCATCGAAAATGCGATCGCTTATTTCGAAGTCGTCGGCGTGGACTTGCGTGATATTGCGTCGATCAAGGTGCATGGCATGACGTAGCTTGTAGTCGTACATGCGATGGTCGGCATCGAGCGTCATGCGATTGGGGGCTTCGCCCAGGGCGGGGTCAGCATACGACACTCCATAGCTAAACGAGCGGGGCATCTCGGAATCGTTGTTTTTGAGCAGGACCGTTCGG
>DBGFLF010000173.1:0-3646 GCA_048528725.1 Collinsella sp. | reverse complement strand
TTTGGGTTGGGTGTTGTTACCAGGTTGAATACTCGGTGCCAGCGTTTGGGCTGTGAGTTGGGATCGATTACGGCCGCGTTACTTGCCTACTGGCCGCGCACGCGGCGGGCGATGCGGTCGGAAAGCGACGCCTTGTCGGCGCGGTTCTTACCCCAAAACGCGCAGGCCACCATGCCGGGGCCCACGTGCGAGCCGATGGTAGGACCGACGGAACTACGGATGATGGTGACGTCGGCGCAGCCCTCCTCCTTGCGGATGGCGGCCTCGAGCCAGTCGCCGTCCTTCTCGGCATCGGCCGTCATGATGGCGATGGGCATGGTGCGGTCGGGCACGTAGTTCTCGCGGAACGACTTGAGGATGGACTTGAGCGCCTTCTTGCGGCCGCGGTTGACGCCGATCAGCGACAGCGAGCCGGCAAGGTCGTAGGAGAGCTCGGGCTTGACATCGAGCTTTGCCGTGAGCTGTGCCGCCGCGGGCGGAATGCGGCCACCGGCAGCCAGTGCGTCGAAGCTCTCGAGCGTAAAGTAACCGTGGACGTAGGTCTTTGCCTCGTTTGCCCAATCGACCAGCTGCTTGGCGGTCAGTCCCGCCGAACGCTGGCGCACGGCCTCGAGCGCCAAGAGCGCGCCGGTCGCACAGGGCAGAGCGTTGTCGACCACGTACAGCTCAAAATCGGGATACTCGGCGCGCACGGCGTCCGCCGCCTGGCACGCGGAGTTGTAGCTCGACGACAGCGCCGAGGTAAAGCACAGGTAGACCGTGGGCGTGCCCTCCTTGGCACACTCGGTAAAGAACTCGATATAGCGACCGAGCGACACGGCGGAGGTAGACACGCGAGCGCCGGCGCGCATGCGGTCGTAGAACTCCTTAGGGCTCATGCTCGACCAGATATCGTCCGTGCGCTCCTCGCCATCGATGATAAAGGGGAAGCCCAAGATATCGACATCGAGGTTCGCGGCGACCTCGGGGCTAAAGTCGCAGCAGGTATCGACGACGATGCGGCAGCGGTCAGAATGGCCGGTAGATGCAGCCTTGTCCATCAAAGCGACTCCTTACGTAAAAAGGCGGCCATCCGCATGGGATGGCCGCCAACCGTTAACTCATGCAAGTTAACGTATTTTACTCGTCAAGTGTTTCGATACGGGGCTTGATGATGCCATATCCACCATTCTTACGGTGATACACCACATTGATGAGGCCAGTCGTCGCGTTCTCGAACACGTAGAAGTCGTGGCCCAGCAAATCGGTCTGCACCAGCGCCTGCTCCTCAGTCATCGGGGTGACATCGATGACCTTCTCGCGGACGAGCAGGTCGTCCTCCTCCTCGGGCAGCAGCAGGTCGGCCAGATCCTCGACGCGCTCGACCGGTGCGACATCCGCTGCGCTGGCACCGCCCTGGCGGTTGTCCACGACCTTGGTCTTGAACTTGCGCAGCTGGCGGGTGACCTTATCGGCGGAGAGGTCGATGGCGGCGTACATATCCGCACCGTGCTCGGCAACGCGAATCACCGAACCGCGGGCACGAACCGTAACCTCGACGATTGCCGGGTTGGGGTTCGAGGGGTTCTTCTCATAGCGAAGTACAACGTCGACCGTCATGGGCTCGATATCGAAAACCTTGAGCGCCTCGCCGATCTTCTCATCCACATGCGCACGCAGAGCATCGGTTACCGTCGTCTTGCGTCCAGAAACCTTGATATCCATACGTGGCTCCAATCTGCCTCGGGGACTTACTGTACTGGCTATGTACCCATTGCCGTGCATTTAATCACGCGGATTCCCAAAGACCCGAATAACGATTGCTTGATACCGCATACCGAAGTCTCGCACTTTTCTGTGGCAAAGTGCGCTATGGGAGAGCAACGGCGGAGTTAATTTTTCTCCTGGAAATTAGCTTTGACCTGCTAGTTTTAGCAAAATAGAAAAGCCGGGCTCCCCTATTTGGGAGACCCGGCCATGCGTGTTGAAACCGTGAAGAAGCGCCTTGTTCGGTGTATGGCAGGCGCCACCCCTACCAATAACTAGCTATTGAGCTTGTTGATGTCATCGTCGGTGATGGTGCCCTCCTGGCTAGACGACGGGCTGGCGCCGTTGTCGTTGGAGGCATCGTCATCGGAGGACTCGGTCTCGTTGGATGTGGAGTCGGATGCCTGCACATTGGCCCCCGAAACAGTCTTGGCGGTAAGGTCATAGGGCATTTGGCCATACCAGACGCAGTGGACTGCCTCGAGCGTGCCGTCGACCGTGATGCCGTCGAGGGCATCACTCACGGCACGGCACAGCTCATCGTTAGAGCTAAGGCCTGCGACGCCAAGCGTGGAGGGCGCCTCGAGCGTGCCGACATAGGAGATCTGACTCATCAGGCGCGCGAGGTAACCACCGGCCGTGGAATCACAGATCACGTAATCGACCTCGCCCGACTCGAGTGCCTCGAAGCACTCGTTGATGTTGGAGAAGGTCTTTTGGTTGGCCGTGATGCTCTGCTTGGCAAGCGCCTCCTGCGAGGCCGAGGACATCTGGACACCCAGGGTGGACGTGTTAAGGGTATCGGTGGAAACGCTTAGCGACCCACCATCGCTGGTTTTACCGAACACGGAAGCGGCATCGTACAGGCAGGTGCCGAGCGAGCTAACGTCCCCGTCTGTGGAGTTGATCTCGCCGATAAAGATATCAGCCTTTTTGTCGCCGAGCACGGAACCTGCCGAGGACGCATCGACAAAGGCGACCTTAAGGCCCATGCGGCTTGCGAGGGCGCGGGCAGCGTCGACTGCATACCCCGTGAGCTCGCCGTCGGCGCCCTGCATGGCCTGCGGCGCATCGGAGGTATCGAGGGCAACCGTCAGGGTACCGGGGGTGACCAGGGCATCATCCGACACCGCGGGCGTGACGGTCTCGTACTCGATCTGGTCGATCGTGGGAGTCGTGAACGTAGACAGCGGGTTGAACGCGCATCCGCTCAGGCCCAAAACGGCGATGACCGCTGCGGTCCCAGCACCTAACCGAGCCGCGTGCATCAAGCTGCCCCTCACCATGTCCACTACCCTGCCTTCTGTGTCGTATACGATCCGTGCGTTGCGCGGAATATCAGATTGTTCCCACCAGCTGACCTGGTATTTGACCCCACACTTGCGCACCGGGGTGTTTGCTCGGGAGGCCGTAGCCACCTTCACGACTGGCCCGCTCGCCCGCGAGGCGGTATTGCCCCAAAGAAAGTAGAACGGACGGTGCGGCTTACATCTAGGACGCGCCATGATCGCGCCGCGCGCACGCGGTCGCTTACGTGGATCCCTTTGACCGCGTCTGTCTTGGACTAGGATGGGCATTTCGTCCATCTGCAACCACAGCCTGGCAGGAACGTAGCGCATTATAGCTAAGTTCAAGCTAAAGTTTAAGGTTAGGGGCGTCATTCGCACCGTGAGCACAGATTTCGCAGGTCGGAACGGGCCGTTCGCGCCTTAATTGAGCCCGTCCCCGGGTGCTGTGGCCAAAAAATGCCAAATATGAGTACTGTTACCAATTTGGTGACAGGCAATTTTGGCCTCTCGAGCAAGTTTTGCGCTCATTTCCGGTCGCGCGCGCAGACGTGGTGTAAGAGCGTCCTGAGGTCCGTCGCTGCAAGTCCCGATGTTACTCCTTCTTGAGGCCG
>DBGFLF010000172.1:0-16335 GCA_048528725.1 Collinsella sp. | reverse complement strand
GGCCGAGACGTTTATTACGGATCGTCCGACGCCGCTGGCTCTGTATATCTTTAGCCAGGATCGCGCAGTTCAGCAGCGCTTTGTGCGTTACGTGCCCTTTGGCGGCGGCTGCGTCAACGACACGATTATGCACTTGGCTACGAGCCATATGGGCTTTGGTGGCATGGGTGCGAGCGGTATGGGGCAGTACCATGGACGCGAGAGCTTCGATACGTTTAGCCACAAGAAGAGCATCGTGAACAAGGCAACGTGGCTGGACGTGCCATTCCGCTATGCTCCTTACGCAAGCTGGAAGCACAAGTTCGTGCGCATGTTTGTGCATTAGAAAAGGGCGCAGGTAATACGAACAAGTGTTCCTATTACCTGCATTTTGCGTTAGACTACTGTTATGGAGCACGGATGGGCCAACTCCCTTTAGAAGGGATTTGGTATGAACGTAAGCGATGTTATTTCGTTATTGGCGTTGTTGATTGCGGCTATCGAACTCGGTCTGTTTATCGGCCGAATGAAATAGCCGCCCCCGCGTAAGCGAAGACGGCCACTTCTCACGATGAAAACGTGTATCGGAGTTGGCAAGACCCGCGGCAACGGGTGCCATCCGTGTTCCTATCTTATCTGCAAGCGTTCTGTCGCGCAAGCGTTGAGGCAAACGATTGAAGGACGCAGACAGGATGTATTTGTGTCCGCACGGGACCGTAGACTTCTCAATAAGGTTACACACCGGTTTATCCGGCCGTTAGAGGAGCTGCTATGTACGAGCCTTCGCGTGTTCTTCTGTCATTTCACATTGCAGGATTTCAGTATACCGATGGCGCCTTGGTCTTGGGCGATCTTAAAGCGGGCGATAAACTGACGCTGTGTGCCGAGCGCGATAATCCCCATGACCCCGAGGTAGTTGCGATCTACTATGGCAAGACCAAACTTGGCTACGTTCCGGGAAACGAGGTTGGCCCACTGTCCTTGATGATGTATTACGGCCACGAGGACGTATTTGAGGCCCGCGTGCAACAGGTTGCCCCCGAGCGCAGCCCGTGGCATCAGGTGCGCGTTGGGCTCTATGTGGTGGATGCTTGCTAATCGGTATGGGAGACTGCCATGTTTGATGACGATGACCTGTTCGATCTGACAGACGATCCGTTTGAGTGGGATACGCTACTCGATGACGATGAGTTGGAGCGGGATCGTAAGAAGCGGCAGGGCAAGAACGCCCAGGGTGACGCTTCGAAAAAGCAAGACAAGCGCCGCCGCGGACTGTTCGGCGGGCTCTTTGGCTAACCGCCGCATCGCTGTGTCTGTATACTTAGCACGAGTTGGATGCATTGCGAAATGAGGGCATAGACGATGATGTGGTTTACCGCCGACCTGCACCTGGGCGATACGAATATCTTGCACGACATGGATCGACCGTTTGATTCGGTCGAGGAGATGAACCGCAAGGTCATCGATGCCATCAATGAGTGCGTGGCTGCGGACGACCGCCTCTATATCCTGGGAGACTTTACGTATCGCTTGCCCATGGCGGAGGCGGTGCGCCTGCGCGAGCGTATCGAATGCAAGAATGCGACGCTCATCCGCGGTAACCATGACGGCGACTGGGAAGATTCCGACGCCCCGCAAATTTGGGAAGACGTGCGCGATTACCTGGAGATTGCTCCCGGCTATGCCAAGGGCCATCGTCTGGTTATGAGCCACTACCCCATGCTCAGCTGGAACGGCAAGGCACGTGGCGCCATTATGCTGCATGGGCATATCCACAGCAGGGGTGACCGCACCAACGCACGCAACCGCGATCGCGAGCGCCCGATCCTGCGCTATGACGTTGGCCTTGATGCCAACGACTACAGACCCGTAAGCCGCGATCAAATCCTGGGCTTCTTTGGACTGTAATTCTCGAACCACCACAAAGGGGACAGGCACCTTTGTGGTGGTTCTGGCGCCGTTGCCATTATGGCGGCGGCGCCTTTTTTGTCCGCGTGGCGCGGTAGAGTGTAGGCGGTTGAAATTTGCGTCCATCGAGGAGCTGCTATGAACGAGATCAAGTGCCCGCATTGTGGCGAAGTTTTTAAGGTCGATGCGTCCGGCTATGCGGATATCGTCAAGCAAGTGCGCGATGCCGAGTTCTCGCGCGATCTTGATGAGCGCGTAGCGGCGGCTCGACGCGAGGGCGAGCAGGCGCTGGAGCTTGAGCGTTCGCGTTCGGCGTCTGCCCTGCAGGAGGCGGAGTCTCAACGCGACGCTCAGCTTGTCGAGCAGAAGAACACTGCGGATCAGAAACTGGCGCAAGAGGTTGCCAAGCGCGATGCTGAGCTTGCCGAGCTGCGCGCTAAGCTCGAGGGCGCTGCCGCAGAGCGCGAGAGTGCAAGCCAGCGCGCGGCGGTTGAGGCACGAGCCAATGCTCAAAAAGAGAATGCCGAACTCCAGCGTGAGATTGATAGCCTGCGTGCGCAGCTTGGGCGCAAAGATGACGAAGCAAAGCTTGCCGAGTCGGCGGCGCGCAACGCTGCTCAAAACGATTTAGCTGCATGCGACGCTCAGATTGCCGAGCTGCAGGCCAGGCTTGCCGCGGCGGACAAGGCCCAGGAGATGGCGCTTGCCGCTGCCGCGGCAGAGTCGCAGCGTGAGCTCGATGCCGCTCGCAGCGAGGCCGAGCGCGCGTTTGCTGACTATCGCGCGAAGGTGCAAGAGAAGTTTTCCGCCGCAAAGGCTCAGTCCGAGCAAGAGGCCGAGGGCCTGCGTGCCCAGCTGCGCGAGCAGGAACTGATGGCAAAAATGAACCTGTCAGAGGCGGTCGCCGCGGCGGAGCGAGAGCGCGATGAGGCGCGTGCCAAACTGACGAGCGAGCTGGCGGTGCGCGATTCTCGCGAGGAACAGGTCAAGGCGGCACACGAGCTCGAGCTTGCGCAGGCCAAGCGCGCGAGCGATGACCTGATTCGCTACAAGGACGAAGAGATTGAGCGCCTTAAGGACATGAAGGTCCGCCTGTCCACCAAGATGGTGGGCGAGTCGCTCGAGCAGCACTGCGAGACCGAGTTTAACCGTCTGCGCATGACGGCGTTTCCTAACGCGTACTTCGAGAAGGATAACGATGCGTCCGAGGGCACCAAGGGCGACTTTATCTTCCGCGAGTGCGACGCAAGCGGTAACGAGGTCATTTCGATTATGTTCGAGATGAAAAACGAGAACGACGAGACCGCGACCAAGCACAAAAACGAGGACTTCTTTAAGAAACTCGATCACGATCGTCGCCAGAAAGGCTGTGAGTACGCGGTGCTCTGCACACTGCTCGAGCCCGAAAGCGAGCTCTATAACGCAGGGATAGTCGACGTGAGTTACCGCTATGAGAAGATGTACGTGATCCGCCCGCAGTTCTTCATTCCCATGATCACGCTGCTGCGCAACGCCGCCATGGGTTCGCTGCGCTATAAGCAGGAGCTGGCGGAGTACAAGCAACAGAACATCGACGTCACGGACTTCGAGGCCAAGATGGAGAAGTTCAAGAACGACTTCGGCCGCAACTATGAGCTTGCGAGCCGTAAGTTCCAGACGGCGATCGAGGAGATTGACAAGACGATTAGCCATCTGCAGAAAACCAAGGAGGCATTGCTGTCCTCCGAGAACAATTTACGTCTAGCCAACAAGAAGGCCGACGATCTTACCATTCGCAAGCTCACCAGGGGCAACAAGACCATGAAGGCGGCGTTTGACGAGGCGCGCGGGGCTGCGACAGGGGCAAACGATGAGCCCGCCGAGGCGGATTCGTATGAGGTCGAGGATGCCGAGTAGGGGATAGCGTATAGTGCAAAAGCGGGGCCGCTGGCGATATTGCCAACGGCCCCGCTTCGTTCCAGTATGTACGGCTAGTCCTCGAGCAGGTCCTCGATAAAGCCGACGCGGTAGTTTTTGAAGATGACCTCGCCGCCGTCTTGCGTGGCATCCAGGTCGACATCGCCCATGATGCCAAAGTCGTGGTCGCCATCCTCGTCGGCAAAAATCTGGTGCACGTGCCACACGTGATCGGTCTTCTCGTCGCTCCCGTCGATGGTAAACATCGCGGCGCTGCGGGCATCTCCGTCGGTGAGGATTTCCTCGTGCTGCTCATGGTAGGCATCGAGCGCCTTTTGCCAGCGGACCTCGCTCATGCCCCAGTCCTCGTCGAGTTCGCCCAGGTCGCGAACGTGCTCGCGGGCGGCAAGGGTCACGCGGCGGAAGAGTGCGTTGCGCACCAGCAGCGTGCAGCCGCGACGGTCCGCAACGACCTCGTCGATGCCCTGCGGCGGCGCGGCGTCGAGGGCCGCCGGGTTGCCGGCGTTCTCCCACTCGTCCACCAGGCTCGAGTCGACCGAGCGCACCACAAAGCCGAGCCACGAAATGATGTCGCGCAAGCGCTCATCGCGCTTCTCAATGGGCACGGTGCGATCGAGGGAGCGGTAGGCCTCGGCTAGGTAGCGCAGCAGAATGCCCTCGGAGCGGGCGATGCCGAGCTTTTGAATATAGCCCTTAAAGTCGCTCGCGCTCTCCAACATGTCGCGCAGGACGCTCTTGGGCGAGAGCTGGTAGTCGTTGGCCCAAGGTACTTCCTGGCAGTACTTGTCGAAGGCGGCATCGAGCAAATCCTCGAGCGGCTTTTCGTAGGTGACATCCTGGATGTGCTCCAAGCGTTCCTCATATTCGACGCCGTCGGCTTTCATCTCGGCCATAGCGCGGTCGCGCGCGGCGCGCTCCTGCGCGCGCAGCACCTGCTTGGGATCCTCGAGCGTAGCCTCGACCATTGAGATCAGATCCATGGTATAGGTCTCACTCTCGGGGTCGAGCAGCTCCAGCGCGGCAAGCAAAAACGGCGAGAGCGGCTGGTCGAGCGCAAAGTCCTCGGGCAGATCGACCGTCAGTGCATAGTCGATGTCTGGCGCGGCGTCAGTCGGGGCGTCGGGCGCGGGCGGCACCTCGGTGCGAACGACGACGCCGGAATCGATGAGCGTGGCGAAGATTTCGTCGGCGCGAACCTCGAGCTTGGCCTTTTCCTCGGGGGTCTGCAAGCTCGTCTCGATGAGGTCGTGTACGCGGACTCGGGCATCGCCGCCCTGCTCGACCACGCTAATCACCATGGAGTGCGTGATGCGAAGGCGCGGCTTGAGCGTCTCGGGCTGCGTCTCGATCAGGCGCTCAAAGGTCTGCTTGTTCCAGGTGACAAAGCCCTCGGGGGCCTTCTTCTTTTTAATCTTGCGGAGCTTCTTGGGGTCGTCGCCCGCCTTGGCCATGAGTTTGGCGTTCTCGATCTCGTGCTCCGGGGCCTCGGCGATGACCATGCCCTCGGTATCGAAGCCCGAGCGGCCGGCGCGACCGGCAATCTGATGGAACTCGCGGGCGCGCAGGCGACGCATCTTGTAGCCGTCGAACTTGGTAAGCGCGGTGAGTACCACGGTGTGGATGGGTACGTTGATGCCGACGCCGAGCGTATCGGTGCCGCAGATGACGGGCAGCAGGCCCTGCTGCGCCAGGCGCTCCACCAGCAGGCGATAGCGCGGCAACATGCCGGCATGGTGCACGCCGACGCCGCATCCAAGCAGGCGTTTGAGAATCTTACCAAAGGCCGTGGAGAAGCTCGTCCCCTTTGCCGCTTCTTTGATGGCCTCGCGCTGCTCCTTGCTGGCGATGCCAAAATTGGCGAGCGACTGTGCCGTTGCAAGGGCGGCATCCTGGCTAAAGTGCACGATATAGAGCGGGGCCTCGCCGCGGCGCATGGCGAGCTCGACCGTGCCCTCGAGGGAGGTCGTCACGTAGTCGTAGCTCAGCGGCACGGGGCGCGGGGCATCGACGACCAAGTCGCAGGTAGCACCGGTGTGTTCCTCGAGTGAGGCGGCGATGGCAGTGACATCGCCGAGCGTGGCGCTCATGAGCATGAATTGCGTGTGGGGCAGGGTGAGCAGCGGCACCTGCCAAGCCCAACCGCGGTCGGGGTCGGCAAAGTAGTGGAACTCGTCCATGGCCACGCAGCCCACGTCGGCATCTTCGCTCTCGCGCAGTGCGTCGTTGGCAAGGATCTCTGCCGTGCAGCAGATGACGGGTGCCTTGGTGTTGATATGCGTGTCGCCGGTAATCATGCCTACGTTATCGCGGCCGAGCACCTGCACAAGGTCGAAAAACTTCTCGCTGACCAGAGCCTTGATGGGAGCCGTGTAGTAGCAGCGCTTGCCCTGCGCCATGCCCATAAAGAGCATGCCCAGCGCGACGAGCGATTTACCCGATCCGGTCGGTGTGCCTAAAATGACGTGATCGCCGGCAGCCAGGTCCATGAGGGCCTCTTCTTGGTGATCCCACAGTTCAATGCCGCGATCGCTCGTCCATTCAAAGAAGCGTTCGAAGGCTTGATCGGGCGTGAGCCACGGTTCGGGCTCGCTGCCGTCCTCGGGCTCCCACCAGGTGGGGGAGAGCGCGCCGAGCGAGCCAAACTCGGCTTCGGTTCCCGTGCCGCCCGAGAATGAGCTGGCGGCGCCGGCGCCGGAGACGGTGCTGGCGGCGGTATCTGTCGTGGTCTGTGCCATGTGGTTGCTTTCTCTCGCGATTGTCCGCCAACTATTATGGCGTAGCGGCGCATCGATGCGTTTGCAGGCAAGAAAATGCAGGAAATGGGCGTTCTGCCCGGCCGTTTGGTGCAGTTGCCAGCTAAGTGAGTAGACTTTTTGCGATGTCGCGAGCACATGGCTTTTGCGCAAGGGCTCTACCTGCGGTTTTATTTTTCGCTATGCGAGTTGTGCTTGGCTATTGCAAAAAAGTCTACTCACTTAGATTTGAGGGTCGTTTGCTGGCGCCTATTTGCGCTTGTTTGCCGAAGCCGCGACCATCAGAGGCCCCTGGGACTCCTGCGGCAGGCGCTTCTTGCCTTTCCGGGCACGGTTTCTAAAGTTCTCGACGGCCTCTTCCATGCCTAGAGGCACATAGGTGAGTTCATCGAGGTTTTCGGGCAGGTAGCAGGCGAGGCTCTGCTCCTGCGCGCGGCCCGCCGCGAGCTGTTCATCGCTGGGCTGCGCGCCGGGTGTGGCGCAGATGCCATAGACGGCGGCACCCATCTCGCGCGTGCGGCATTCGTACTCGGTCTCGGGATGCTCGGGATGGTCGCGGCGGACGTCGTCACTTACCCAAAGTGTGTCGTAGCCTGCCGCGGTAAACTGCCCCAGGGCGTAGTCGCGCAATGGCTTGCTGTCGGTTCGCAGCGTGACGGTGGCACCGGCTGAAAAGAGCGGGCGATAGAGCATCAGATGGTCGACATGGACGAGTCGTTTTTTGGCGTACTTGGCCTTGGGCTGCGGCGTGGGAAAGTTAATGGTAATGGCATCGAGCTCGCCTGCGACAAACAGCTGCGGCAGCGATGCGGCGCCTCGGGGCAGGACGAGTACGTTTGATAGCTCCTGCTCGCAGATTTTCTGCGCGGCATAGGCGATGCAGATGGGCTCCTGGTCCATACCGATAAAGAGGGTGTTTGGCTCGTGGGTCGCGCGCTCTACAAGGTACGTTCCCTTGCCACAACCAAGGTCCAGGTGAAGGTGTTCGAAGGGCTTGCTGCCAACTGGCGCACAGGCCTCGCGCCAATCTCCGGCATAGGCCTCGGGGTTCGTCTCAATTGCATCGGCGTAGCGCTCCAGGCGCTCCTCGAGCACAAAGTTCTTAGGCGTGCGAACGTGGACGGCTCCCATGAGGCTCCTTGGTCATAAGTATGGAACGCATAGCTGCGCGTTCCATCAATGGGTTGAAAAGGGGGGGCATAGTTTGCCCGAAAGACGCGGTGCGGCTCGACGGCGAGTCGTCGGTGCCTACAGGCGCTTGAGAATCACATAGCGGTTGAGATCGCCGCTGCGACCGTCAGCATGGAAGCGCTCAAGCTCGCGCACGGGGACCTCGCCGCTCTTGTAGAACGTACGGACGCCGCGCACCAGGTCGGTGATCTGCTGATCGTCAAAGTGATGGCAATAACGGTAGGCGTGACGGTCGTTTTGCCAGCCAATGAGGTGGTCGCCGGCTTCAAACTGCGCGGAATCGTAACCCTCAAACGGCGGGGTGAGCTCGGCGCGGGCTTCGGCGCGAACGGCCTTGCGCGCCATGCGCTCGTCGTTCATAAACTCCCAAAAACTGATAGCGATGATGCCGCCCGGGCGCGTCTGGCGCACCAGGGCGTCGAGCACGCGTACACGATACTCGCATGACGGCACGTGGTGCATAAAGCCAAAGCAGACCGAGATGTCGGCGAGCGGTGCGTCGAAAAGGACATCGGGCGTCTCGGCGGGATTGAGCTTCATGAGGGCATCGAGCGCGTCGAGTTCCTGGAAGTGCAGGTTGGGAATGCGCAGGGCGTGGCCATGTGCATCGATAGCCAAATCTTGACACGAGTCGACACCATAGAACTCAAACGGGCAGCTGGCGTCTGCCGAGGGGTTTGCGCCGTCGACGCCCTTGGCGGCAAGTGCGCCGCCGGCGGCAAAGTTCTCGAATCGCATATTGCCGCAGGCAAGATCGAAGACGCGGACGGGATGCTCGATCGTGGCGACGTCGAGCTGTTCGAGCGCGATGTCCATGGTGCGCACCCAGCCGGGCCACGGGGCTTGGCGCGTATCGGAAAAGGAGGCGGAGTGCTCGCGATAGAACGTGTTATTGAGCTGGATGAGCGATGAGGCGAAATCGCGGTTCACGGCGCGGAACTCCCTCCGTTGGCGGTGCGGAATAAACAGTACGACCATACTACCGTTAACGCCGCAACGGGGACAACCAAGCTACGGGTCATTGCTTTGTTTGGACACATTTCCGCAGCTCATATGCACCCGCAACCGCCGGTTGTCAAAAATCTCACTAGAATAGGTGGCATGCTTTTGGCGGTGGCGGATAGATTTTTAACTGTGCAAGGCGCCTTAAGAACAAAAACGGTCCGGCGGCACGGCTGGCATCACATAGGAGGAACCATGAATGTAGAAACTGCGCAGCGGCTCGCCGACCTTCGCCGCAGCAAGGGCTTTAGCCAAGAAGGGCTGGCGCGAAAGCTGGGGCTGTCGCGCCAGGCGGTCAGTAAATGGGAGCGTGCGGAGAGCTCGCCCGATACCGAGAACCTGATCTCGCTCGCCAAGCTCTATGGTGTGAGTCTGGACGAGCTGCTCAATCCGAGCGATGAGATTGAGGACGATATCGAGTTTGAGAACGAGGACCGCGCTCGTCAGCGCGAGGCCGAGGCGGCAGAGCGCGCCCGCACCCATGAGGCGGCGGCGCGCGCCACCGAGGCGGCAACGCAGGCAAGTGACGCGGCAGCCAAGGCGGCGCAGGCGGCAAGCTGGAGTGCGCAGGCCGCCAATGCCGCTACGGCACAGGCGACGAGTGGCGGCGCAGTTGGCCCGACTCCGGTGAAGGGCCCGTTCCAGTCGTTCCCGTATTGGGCCGTGTGCTGGCTGCTGTTCTTTTTACTGATGTTCCTGTTTGGTGCCTGCCCCTTTGCTGCGCTGATCTTCTTCACGATTCCCATCTATCACTGGGTGGCGCGTGCACTCGATGGTGATTGGGCGCGTGGGGATATTCAGGTTGGTCCGGCACCGGTGGCGGTCAGGGCCCAGGGGAAGGATACTTCTGCGGAACCTGATGCTGACGTGGCTACCGCGGCCACCGCTGAGCCATGTGCCAAAGAAGGTGACGAATGATGAAGCTTTCGCATGAATCCAAGCTGCGCCTGGGCGTCGGCATCGGAGCGTTTGTACTGATTATCGGGCTTGTTTTTGGCGTTTCGCGGACTTTGATTCATTTTGATGGCCCGTGGGATCTCGACGATGTTATACCCGGCTTGTCCGGTATGGACGATGTGGTTGATGACGACGATTTTATGAACGATGGCGGTAACTATTCCGCTCGGCCTCAGCAGCTTTCGTGTACGACCTTTGATGCCGATGAGTTTCGCTACCTCGATTTCGATATCGATGCGGCTACGGTGGACGTCAAGGTTATTGATGGTAACAAGGCTCGCGTTATCGAGCGGGGACGCGTTGCCAATGGTATGGATGCCTCCAAGGCCGCGACGCAGAACATCGCATCCGTCGAGGACTCGACGCTCAAGGTTTCCCAGTTTGGAAGTGATGACGGTAAGGCAATCGATCGCTCAGTTACGGTCGAGCTGCCGCGCCGTGTTGCCGAACATCTGAAGGGAGTCAACGCGCACGTGGGCTCGGGTGATCTGCAGATTGCCGGTGTCACCTGTGATGGTTTCGACCTTTTCCTGGGTGCGGGAGATGTAGAGTTTGCGGGCAGCGTGACTGATGCGCTCAGTGCTGAGGTCGGTTCGGGCGATGTGACGTTCGAGCTCTACCAGGCCCCCGCGAAGTCGATGGACGTGAGTGTGGGCTCGGGCGATGTGGAGATGATGGTTCCGAACTCGACGGGCTTTAAGGCGAGCCTTACCTTGGGCAGCGGCGACTTCGAGAGCGATTTCCTTCCGCTTGGCTACGACGGCGAGACCATTTTGAATCTTGAATTCGATAACGGCGATAAGTCTGCTACGTATCGTTTTGAGGTCGGTTCGGGCGACATGTCATTTGATTCAGAGTGACGGGCGGTTATCGAAGACTTATATACCATAGCTGCGCTGTTTGATGGAGGCGCCGGAGCCGTGACGGGCTCCGGCGCCTTTGCCTTTACAATGGGGTCATGGAACAGATTATCTTGAACATACTCGAGGCTCTGCGTCGCGGCGAGACCGTGGACGACAAAGCGCTCGTCAAACTGATACATGCCGAGGCGCGCCGTGAGGGTGCCGACAAACGCGATTTGGCCAAGCGCCGTCTGCTGCCGTTCTACCAGCGGGTAAAACGTGAGGAGCCGGCTCGTTGGGCTGGGTGGAATGTCGATGCCGAGCTGGAACGTCGACTGCTGCAGGTGCTGCGTATGAAGCCTCGTCGCACGGCTTCGGGCGTGGCGACCATTACCGTTATCACCAAGCCCTGGCCATGCTCGGGCGATTGCCTGTTTTGTCCCAACGATCTGCGCATGCCCAAAAGCTACCTGCACGCCGAGCCGGCGTGCGCCCGTGCGGAGCAAAATTGCTTTGACCCGTATCTGCAGGTGAGCGCTCGTCTGACCGCGCTTTCGCAGATGGGGCACGCAACCGATAAGATTGAGCTCATCGTGCTCGGTGGCACCTGGAGCGACTATCCGCAAGGGTATCAGACGTGGTTTATGTCGGAGCTTTTCCGTGCGCTCAATGACGATGCCGTCGCCGGCGTGGCGGCCAACCCCATGCTGGCGCGTCCGGGCATCAGCCGTGCCGAGGCGGGGCGCCTGCTCGATGACGCTCCCGCCGATGCGCTGCCGCCGGTGGTAACAGAGCGCCGCGAGCGCTATCGGGTTGCCGGCATTGCGACAGACAAGGCTGAGCTTGCTGCTGGCGTTGCCGACGAGCAGGAGCGTGTGGATGCTGCCGTGGGCGGCTACAACCGCGCGGTGCGTCGTCTGTACGGCCCTGGTACGCCGTGGGGTGAGGTTGCCGAGTGGCAGACAGCAACGATGGAGGAGCTTGAGCGTCAGCAGCGCATCAACGAGACGGCGAAGCATCGCGTGGTGGGGCTCGTTATCGAGACGCGCCCCGATGCCGTGACGCCGCAGACCCTCACGCTTATCCGCTGCCTGGGCTGCACCAAGATCCAGATGGGTATTCAGAGTCTCGACCAACATTTGCTCGATATCAACGAGCGTCGTATTTCGGTGGCGCAGATCGAGCGGGCGTTTTCGCTTGCGCGCCTGTTTGGCTTTAAGATCCACGCGCATTTTATGCTCAACTTGCTGGGCGCCACGCCCGAGGGGGACAAGCGCGACTACGAACGCTTTATGACCGAAGGGGCCTTTATGCCCGACGAGGTCAAGGTTTACCCGTGTGCGCTCATCGAGGGCTCGCGTCTGGTGGGCTGCTACGAGCGCGGTGAGTGGCGTCCCTATACTGAGGAAGAGCTGCTCGATGTGCTGACCGACGACATCGTGGTGACGCCGGCGTTCTGCCGCATCAGTCGCATGATCCGTGACTTTAGTTCCGACGACATTATGGTGGGCAACAAGAAACCCAACCTGCGTCAGCTCGTCGAAAACCGCTTGGCCGCTCGGGGTGACGGTGCGACGGTGCGCGAGATTCGCTATCGCGAGATCAGCACGGCGGGTGCCGACTTGGATGAGCTATCTCTTGATGAGGAGGTGGCGTACGAGACGCCGGTGACGCACGAGCGCTTTTTGCAGTGGGTGACGCCGCAGGGCAAGATCGCGGGCTTTTTGCGGTTGTCGCTGCCCGACCATTCGTTTGTTGCCGCGCATGCGGACGAGTTGCTGACGATGCCGGACGAGGCGATGATTCGCGAGGTACACGTGTATGGCATGGCGGCGCGCGTGGGAGATCAAGGCCAGGCCGCCCAGCACCATGGATTGGGGCGTTTGCTCGTAGAGCGTGCGTGCGAGATTGCCCGGGATGCGGGTTATACGCGCATCAACGTGATTAGCGCAATCGGTACGCGCGAGTACTATCGCCATTTGGGTTTTTGCGACCATGGACTCTATCTGCAAAAGGAGCTCTAGATGAACAAGCCGAGTGTTTCTGCCGGCGTCGTTGCCGGCGTTGCTCTGGGAGCCGCGGCGCTTGGTGCGGCCGCTGTCGCTGTTCGTGCTGCCTGTCTGCAGGTTGCGCGAACCCGCAATGGGTTGGCGCGTGTGAAACGCGTGCACGATGGGGACGGCGATGAGATTCGCGTGTTGGTGCAAGGCGGCGTCTACCAAAGCGCAAGCTACGTTGGTGAGCGTTGGGCGGAGCCCGTCTTTGCGTACTATCGTGCGTTTGACGACGTGTTTGAGTCCGAGGATGCGATGCGCGATGCTTATGGTCACGGCATCAACCGCATGCTTGTGCTGGGTGGCGGCGGGTTTGCCTATCCCAAGTTCGCGCTGATGTCGCACGAGGGCTTGCGCATGGACGTCATCGAGTATGACGGAGAGATTACGCGCCTGGCGCGCCGCTGGTTCTACCTAGACGAGCTGGAGCGCGCGGCGGGCGATCGCCTGCGGGTGATAACCGCTGAGGCTCGCTCGTATTTGGGTGTGACGAGCGTGGGCCATCGTCGCTACGACGTGGTCGTGAGCGATTGCTTTGGCGGTGCCGAGCCCGTACGCGAGCTGGCGACGGTTGAGGCATTGCGTTTGGTGCGGGGCAGCCTAAATGTCGGTGGCGTCTACGTTGCCAATATCGTGAGTGCAAACGAGGGGAGCGATGTGACGTTCCTGCGCGACTGTGCCGCCACGGCGCTTGAGGTGTTCGACCATGCTTGGGTGGTCCCATGTGGCGATGCAGAGTTCGGCGGCGAGGAGAATTATCTGCTCATCGCCAGCGACGGCGACTACGCCTTTGCCGAAGCTGTGCCCTTCGACACCGACTTCCTCGGTACCGTCCTTCACGACAAGTAAGTCTCCCCGTCCCAAAAAAGACTGGTCTTAGGCGTGGTCGCGCCAGCTGAGGACGCGCTGCTTCATACCCTCGATGTCGAGCACGCCTTCGGCAAAGCCTTTGCGCACGAGCTCTTCGGGAACAAACTCGTCGTAGCGGTCAAAGTAAGGCACCTCGCCGGGATAGACGAGCTCGATGGGATCGAAGTCCTTCTCGGCCTCGGCGGCGAGCACCTCAAAGAACGTCTCCTCGTCGGCCTTCATCTTAAACTGCATAAAGTACGGACGTGACGGGTCGAGTCCGCGAAGGCCCAGTTCAGCGGCACACTTAATCTTGAGCATGCGCTCGAGCGCCAAAAAGGCGTAGCTGCCCAGCCAGGGGAAGAGCACCCAGGTGTCGCCACCCAGGTTGATGAGCGGCTTAGTTCCCGCGCCCGAAAGCTTGGCCGTATGACGAGCCTGCGCTAAGCGGGCCCGCGCGTTACCCATCAGGTACGGATACGCCGCGTGCTCGTTGAGCGCCTTGCGCATACGCTCGAGTACGTGTGTATTGATGTCGCCGGGGCAGTCGCCAAAGTAGGCCGGCACCCGGCCCTTGACCTGCGTGGCAAAGACGGTGTGACGCTTCCAGTCCACTTCCTCGACAATCCAGCAGTGTCCGGCGATGGCAATGCGCTCACCGGGCGGGGGCGGGTTGACAATCGTGCCCAGCTCGGCCGATTCGCTGCGAACGGTGAACTCCTCGTTTTCCTGGAACACGGCGTAGAACTTAAAGTTGTTGATGATGCGCTCGCCCGCGAGACCCACGATGAGCCCGCCGCCCTCGGTGACTTGGATATGGTCGATCTTAATGAGGTGACGCAGCAACACGCGATAGTCATCGGCCGAGATGCGATGGAAATAGCTGAGTGTGAGCACGCGCTGGGCAAGCTCTGCCGGCGTGAGTTCGCCGGTGCTGGCAAGCGTCGACATAGTCTGGTGGTAGAGCAGGCTGTAGGGGAGTCGATCGAGCTCGGGCGGCTCGACCCACTTTTCCTCGCGATAGAGTTGTACGAGCGCGATGCCCTGCAGGAGCTTCCACGGAATGGTCTCGGGCATCATCGTGCGCGGCTCGGGTTCTTCCTCGCGCATGACAAACCACATCTCGGGCGGAAGGTCGCGACGGCCTGTGCGCCCCATGCGCTGCAAAAAGGAGCTGACGGTAAACGGCGCGTCAATCTGGAACGCGCGCTCCAGGCGACCGATATCAATGCCGAGCTCCAGCGTGGAGGTGGTGACGGTCGTCTGCGCCTGCTCTTCGTCGCGCATGAGCTCCTCGGCCGTCTCGCGCAGCGATGCCGAAAGGTTGCCGTGGTGGATGAGAAAGCGGTCTGGCTCGTGCCGGCTCTCGCAGTAGCTGCGCAACATGGAGCACACGGCCTCTGCCTCCTCGCGCGAGTTGGCAAAGACCAGGCACTTGCGGCCGCGGGTATGCTCAAAGATGTAGCCCATGCCGGGGTCGGCGTTGTCGGGTGCGGTGTCGGTGGGGTTGAGCAGTGCCTGTTCGGTTGCCTGCGGGATGTCGACTTCGCCCTCGGGGGCTGAGGAAGTGCGACGGTCCTTGGGAGCGGCCTTGCCCCGTGCCCGCTCACGACGTTGACGGCGCTCCTCTTGTGTGAGTTGTCCGCTGTGACGCATGTCTTGGGCGCCGGCGGGCAGTGCCGCGGATGCCGCCTCGATGCGCTCGCATGCGAGCACTTCGGCTTCCTGCGGACCTGTGCCCATGAATCCCCGCTGCTGTGCCTGGGGGCCCGAGTTGTAGAAGTGCTCCATGGAGATGCGCCACACGCGACGCGGTTCTTCAAAGCGGGGGATAACGCAGTCGCGCCCCGTTCCCTGTGAGAGAAAAGCGCCCGTGCGCTCGGGGTCGCCGATGGTGGCCGAAAGGCCAATGCGTCGAGGCTGCACGCCGGCCATGCGCGAGAGCCGCTCGATAAGGCAGAGCGTCTGCCCGCCACGGTCGCCGCGCATGAGCGAGTGGACCTCATCGATGACCACGTAGCGCAGGTCGCAAAACATGCGCGGGATCGCCATGTGCTTATGGATCAGGAGCGCCTCGAGCGACTCGGGTGTAATCTGCAAGATGCCGCTCGGTTTTTTGATGAGCTTAGCCTTGTGCGACTGCGAGACATCGCCATGCCAGTGCCAGACAGGGATATCGGCCTCTTCGCAGAGGTCGTTGAGACGGACGAACTGATCATTGATGAGCGCCTTGAGGGGGCCGATGTAGAGGGCGCCCACGCTCGCGGGCGGGTTCTCCCAAAACTCGGTCAGGATGGGAAAGAAGGCCGCCTCGGTTTTGCCGGAAGCCGTGGATGCCGTCAGGAGCACATTGTCTTGCGTGTTAAAGATGGCGTCTGCCGCTGCAACCTGGATAGAGCGCAGACTCTCCCAATCGTGGGAGTAGATGAAGTCTTGGATAAACGGAGCATATCGGTCAAAGGCGTTCACGGGGCCTCCTCTCAAATACGAACCTCTTAACGCGGTGGCCAAGGGTTTGCTGCATTACCGCCTCAACGTTTGCCCAGATAAAACCAGCCAAAATAAACCTGTCCCTTTTTGGCAGGTTAGATGGTGAATTCGGCGAAGTTGCGGTCGCCGCCTGCGGTATCGGTGTCGCCTGTTGCGGTTGCCGGCGCTAGCGCGTCGCCGCCGACGCTTTGCAACAGCTCGGCCACGTTGGCATCGGGGTTCTGGCACAGGATGTCGAGCAGCTCGATAAAGTCGCGAATGACCTCGCGCGGCGTCAGGTGCGTGTCGGCTCCCACGCGACCGAACTCGATCTTGAGGAAGTCCACCAAGTCGTTCTCGGTAAGCGTGGGCGTCCAGCCAAAGTAACCGGCGTGAATTTGCATGAGTTTTTCG
>DBGFLF010000171.1:0-1891 GCA_048528725.1 Collinsella sp. | reverse complement strand
CTCGATCTCATTGCGCTGGATGCCGCGGAGCAGAGCACCCACGTTGTCGCCAGCCTGAGCGAAGTCCAGCAGCTTGCGGAACATCTCAAGGCCGGTAACGGTGGTCTTACGCTTCTCTTCGACGAGACCGACGATCTCGACTTCCTCGCCAACCTTGATGACGCCACGCTCCACACGACCGGTAGCAACAGTGCCGCGGCCGGTGATGGTGAACACGTCCTCAACAGGCATCAGGAACGGCATATCCTCTTTGCGGTCGGGAGTGGGGATATAGCTGTCCACAGCCTCCATCAAATCGAGGATGCACTTGTACTCGGGGGCGTTGATGTCCGTGGAGCTGGACTCCAGAACCTGCAGAGCAGAACCGCGGATGATGGGCGTGTCGTCGCCGGGGAACTCATACTCGGTCAGCAACTCACGGATCTCCATCTCGACGAGATCCAGCAGCTCTTCGTCGTCCACCTGGTCGCACTTGTTCATGAACACGACGATATAGGGAACGCCGACCTGACGGGAGAGCAGGATGTGCTCACGGGTCTGGGGCATGGGGCCGTCGGAAGCAGACACGACCAGAATCGCGCCGTCCATCTGAGCAGCGCCGGTGATCATGTTCTTCACATAGTCGGCGTGGCCCGGGCAGTCAACATGGGCATAGTGACGGTTATCCGTCTCGTACTCCACGTGAGAGGTGTTGATCGTGATGCCGCGCTCGCGCTCCTCGGGAGCCTTATCGATGTTGGCATAATCGGTGAACTCGGCGTCGCCCTTCATGGCCAGCACCTTCGTGATGGCAGCGGTCAGGGTCGTCTTGCCATGGTCAACGTGACCAATGGTGCCGATGTTGATATGCGGTTTGTTACGCTCAAATTTCGCTTTCGCCATTGTTATTGTCCTCCTTTGTTTTGAGACCGTTTCTTAAGGCCATTGTACTAAATGCACCCTAAAAAATCAAGTGTTTTATTTGTTTGCCAGAGGCTGGCGGAAAAAGGCTTAGCCCTCTTTCTTTGCACGGCCCGCCATGATGCTCTCGGCGATGCTCTTGGGCACGTCGATGTAGTGGCTGGGCTCCATGGAATACTGGCCGCGGCCCTGCGTTTTGCTGCGCAGGTCGGTGGCGTAACCGAACATATTGGACAGCGGAACGAGCGCATCGATCTGCTGCGTGCCGCTGCGGGACTCGGTGCCCTGGATCTGGCCGCGCCGGGCATTGATATCGCCGATAACGTCGCCCATATACTCGTCGGGCACGATGACGGCAACCTTCATAATCGGCTCCAAAATAACGGGATCCGCCTTACGCATAGCCTCTTTGAAGGCCATGGAACCGGCGATCTTAAACGCCATTTCGGAGGAGTCGACCTCATGGTAGGAACCATCGTACAGCGTGACCTTGACGTCCACAACGGGATAGCCTGCAAGCACGCCGGCCTGCATGGCGCCCTGGATGCCCTGGTCGATGGGGCCGATGAACTCTTTCGGGATGGCGCCGCCAACGATGGCGTTGACGAACTCATAGCCCTTACCTGCTTCGTTCGGCTCGATTTTGATTTTGACGTGACCGTACTGGCCTTTACCGCCGGACTGACGCGCGTACTTGGTGTCCTGGTCGGCGGGACGGCGGATGGTCTCGCGGTAGGCAACCTGCGGGGCGCCCACGTTGGCCTCCACCTTGAACTCACGCAGCAGGCGGTCGACGATGATCTCCAGATGGAGCTCGCCCATGCCCGCGATGATGGTCTGGCCGGTCTCTTCGTCGGTATAGGTTCGGAACGTGGGGTCCTCCTCAGCCAGCTTTGCCAGCGCGATGCCCATTTTTTCCTGGCCGGCCTTGGTTTTCGGCTCAATGGCCACACGGATAACGGGCTCGGGGAACTTCATGGACTCCAGAATG
>DBGFLF010000170.1:0-3009 GCA_048528725.1 Collinsella sp. | reverse complement strand
GACTGCAACTGGGGCCGCGTTGCCATGGCGCTCGGCAAGTGCGGCGTGAAGTTTAATCAGGAAGACGTTTCCATCGACATGATGGGCATGCCTGTCTGTCGCGACGGTCTGACTGTTCCCTTTGACGAGGACGAGGCTCTGCGACGTTTTGAGGCGTCCGAGATTGTGATCTCGGCAGACCTGGGCGCGGGCGACGCGGCGACCACCGTGTGGACTTGCGACCTCACGCACGAGTACATCTCCATTAACGGCGACTACCGTTCCTAGATTCCGGACGCGCACCGTCCCGCGCGCCCCGCTGCAATCGCGGGCAACGAGGTACGGCGCGATAGCTACACGAAAGACGAGGCAGATTATGAAATTCGCACGCAATTGTCGTTCGAGCGAATCCAACGAAGCGACCGCGCAGCTGCTGTTCGAGGCACTGCCGTGGATTAAAAACCTGACCGGCAAGACGGTTGTTATCAAATATGGCGGAGCAGCCATGGTCGACGAGCAGCTGCGCCGCGATGTGATGAGCGACATCGTGCTGCTCAAGATCATCGGCATGCGCCCTGTTATCGTGCACGGTGGCGGCAAGGCCATCAACGAGGCGCTTAGCCACTACGACATCCCCGTCGAGTTTAAGAACGGCCAGCGCGTGACCACGCCGGCGACCATGGATATCGTGCGCGAGGTGCTGGGCGGTAAGGTCAACCAGGAGCTGGTCGCGGCGCTCAACCATCACGGCAACCTGGCCGTGGGCGTTTCGGGCAGCGATGCCGGTACGCTCATCGCCGAGCCGCTCGACCCCGAACTCGGCCGCGTAGGCAAGGTCACGCACGTCAACACCGACTATATCGAGCGCCTGCTCGATAGCGAGTACATCCCCGTCATCGCTACCGTCGCGGCGGGGGAGGACGGCGGTTTCTTCAACATCAACGCCGATACCGCCGCCGGTGCCGTTGCGGCGGCGCTGCATGCGCATAAGGCGATCTTTTTGACCGACGTCGACGGCCTGTACAAGGACTTTAGCGATAAAGACTCACTCATCTCCAACCTAACGCTCGACGAGGTTAACGAAATGCTCTACGGCGGCGAGGTCGATAAGGGCATGATTCCCAAGCTGCGTGCGGCCGTCGATGCGCTTACCGGCGGCGTATTTCGTGCCCACATCATTAACGGTACTACGCCGCATTCGCTGCTCCTGGAGCTACTGACCGATGCCGGCGTCGGCACCGTGATCCATTCCACTGAGACGGCTTACGAGTTCGATACGCATCCGCATCCGCTTTCGACGTTTGCTGCGCGTCTGACCGAGAACCTTGACGAGGTCGAGAAGCTTCAGACGGTCTAGCTGACCCGCAGCCGCCCCATTCCTGCACCCATAGCCCCGCGCCGTCTGGCGCCCAACGAAAGGCATCCCATGTCACTTGCAGCTCAGCAATCGCTTGAATCCCATTACGTTATGCATACCTTTTGCCGCTCTCCGGTCGAGTTTGTCGAGGGCCACGGCATGAAGCTCACCGGCGACGATGGCCGTGAGTACCTCGACTTTCTTGCCGGCATCGGCGTGTGCAGCCTAGGTCATGGCAACCTGGCTGTGCTCTCGGCGCTCGAGGCACAGACCAAAAAGCTCATGCATGTCTCCAATTACTTCTACATCGAGCAGCGCGGACAGGTCGCGGCGCTGCTGTCCAAGCTTGCTAACGACGACGTAGATGGTGCGCGCGTGCTTGCCGATGCCATTGCCGCCGGCGATGAGACCACGGCAGCTGCTCTTGGTGCCCCGGCTGCGGATGAGCGGGTGTGGGAGACGTTCTTTGCCAATTCCGGCGCCGAGGCCAACGAGGGCTCGATGAAGCTCGCGCGCCTGTACGCCAAGCGTGCCGGCAACGGTGGCAACACCATCGTGTGCATGCGCGGCGGCTTCCACGGCCGTACGCTCGAGACCATTGCCGCCACCATGCAGGATTGGCTGCAGGACAGCTTCCGCCCGCTGCCGTGTGGCTTTGTGGCCTGCACGCCCAACGATGTGGACGAGCTGCGTGCGATCTTTAAGCAGCTGGGGAGCGAGATTTGTGCCGTGATGCTCGAGCCGATCCAGGGTGAGAGTGGTGTGCACCCCATGACCGAGGAGTTTATGGCGGCAGCGCGCGACCTGGCACACGAAGTGGGAGCCGTGCTTATCGCCGACGAGGTCCAGTGCGGCATCTTCCGCTCCGGCAAGCCGTTTGCATTCCAAACCTATGGCGTGGAGCCCGACATCATGAGCCTTGCCAAGGGCATTGCCGATGGCGTGCCCATGGGTGCCGTCGTGGCAAAGAAGGAGATTGCCGACGTGTTTAAGCCGGGCGACCACGGCTCGACCTTTGGCGGTAGCTGCTTGGCCATCGCGGCGTGTGCCGCGACGCTCTCCGCGCTTGTGCGCGGCGATTATGCCGAGCATGCTGCCAAGGTGGGTGCCTATATGGAGCAGGCGCTGGCTAAACTTCCGCATGTGGTAGAGGTGCGTGGTCGCGGCCTAATGCTCGGCTGCGATCTGGATGATGCTGCGGGTGATGCACACGACGTTGTGGCCCGTGCATTGGGAGCTGGTGCCGTGATCAACGCTACAGGCGCACATACACTGCGTTTCTTGCCGCCACTTGTCTGCGAAGAAGCCGACGTGGACAGCCTGATCGAGATCCTGTCGGGTGTCTTGGGCTAACGCGGCGCAATAGCTCAATTTGGACCGGGTTCCGGACTGCGGAAGTGCCCTACGCGGCATGATTCAGCGGTCTGGAGCCCGTTTTGCCTTAGATTTGCTAAGGCAGGGAGACCTGCTGGTCAAAAAACATCAAATATGAGTACTGTTACCGATTTGGTAGCAGCAATTTTGGACTAATAAGGCCAGATGGCAAGTCGAAATGGTAGCGCGCAGAGATGTGGTGTAAGAGGCGGGGCATGCCCCGCCTCTTCTCTTTCTTGAAAGGGAGGGGACACCGCCTAGAATTCGTCGTTGGAGTAATGAAGGTGACGAATGGAAGG
>DBGFLF010000169.1:0-17251 GCA_048528725.1 Collinsella sp. | reverse complement strand
CCTTCCATTCGTCACCTTCATTACTCCAACGACGAATTCTAGGCGGTGTCCCCTCCCTTTCAAGAAAGAGAAGAGGCGGGGCATGCCCCGCCTCTTACACCACATCTCTGCGCGCTACCGTTAACCATGAGGGGCATGGGAGACACAACCGCATATTTGCGTCGGGGCATTCGGGAGATTATATGCCTGGCGCTGTTCTTCTTCACGTTTTTGGCGTGCGAGTATCTCTTTGATGTGCGCATAGCCGAGTTCGTGCCATCGAGTGAGGTCGTCATCTACGAGAGCATCGTTGTCGGCGCGAGCGTGATTGGCTTTTTCGTGCGCCCATTTCTGTACTATCGCCTTCCCCAGACGATCGATGCGACGAGCGATATTACAGGCGTGCTGTTGGTATCGGCGTTGCTGCTGATGATTACGGCAGTGCGGTTTGAGGTAGTAATTGCCGGCGGCCTGGTGGCGTGCTGCGCCCTGGGCTATTGCGGATCGACCGCCCATGCCAATCTTGCGCGGCGTTTTGCGCAGACGCCCTGCCTGGCGCGCGCCGCCGCACTTTCCTATGCCATGGGCGTTCTGGTACAGGTGATCAACCACATGGTGATGCCTGTCGGCATTCCTCAGCAGGCTGTTCTGGTCGTCTGTGCGATCGCGCAGGTGGCGTTGCTCCACGGTGCCCGACGCGCCAAGCTGCGCGACGAGTCCGATCCCAGCTTTGAACCCAGTGCTGCCGGGCTTTCGGTAGATGCTCTGGAATATGGCGCCAAGTGGCATGACGATTCCGAGGCAAAGGCGGCATTCCGTCGCGCCGTAGTTCGCCTGACCGTGGCGACGGCGTATCTTTCCAGCGTATTCGCCGCTCTCAACGCGGGCTTCACGACCCTGCATGCTGTCGGAGCCGTCGATTTGGGCGATTGGCCGCGCCTGCTGCTTGTCGTGAGCTCGTTGGTCGCTGGCGCACTATTTGACCTGCACGGCCGCTCGTATATGAATATCGGCATGACGTGTGCCGCCATACTGTCCACGCTTTCGTTCTTTGTGCTCATCGTCGATGGCAATGGCGGCAACGAGCTTGCTGCCACGATCATCTTTTATCTGGGCTCGGGCTTTTTCGTGGTGTTCTTTACCACAAAATATGCCGCCGTCTCGCTCTATGCGCGCTGGTCATATTTTTGGCCGTGCATGGGTCGCGTCGTCAACAACGTGTGCTCGATGTTCGTGACGGCGCCGGCAGTGGCGATTATCTCGAGTCAAAATGTGCTGGCTGCGGTCGGTGCGGCGCTCGTGATGTTTGTGGGTATTGCGATTACGCTGCTGGGGCAGTTGGGGCAACGGGCCGATGATGTCGTGATGCAGGACGGCCTGCCGCTTGCCACCGACGATCTTGGTGGGGATCTTGCGCCCACATGCTCCGATTCCGCGCCCGTGGAGGCAGCGGAGTTCACGCCCGATGAGTGCCTCGATGCCTTCGTTGCCGCCTTTGGGCTTACAGAGCGCGAGCGCGATATTCTTGAGGTCTTGGTCGTTTCGGACCAGAGCGTTCAGGACATCGCCGCAACGCTCTTCCTTTCGCGCTCAACGCTCTACCGTCACATTTCCTCGATCAACAAAAAGACCGGCACCACCTCACGTGTGGCCCTTATCAACTTCTTCTGGTCCTGGACGCCCAAGGACTAGCTAATCCTCCAATAAGTTGCGGTGGAATAGTCCCTAAATCAAAGTCATGGGGCTTTAAACAGGAACTATTCCACCGCAACTGCTGAGGGGACAGACTGCGGCAGCGGCAGAGGCGTTGGCAGCTGTGGTAGTGGCAACGGCAGCTGGCAGGGTGTTTTCCGTCTGCTCGCTACAGCAGCTCACCGTGGCGGGCAATGTAGCGGCGCTTTGCCAGCTGGGTGAGCGCGATATAGGCGGTAACGATGCCAATGAGCAGCCCAAAAAAGCTCGTGGGCAGCGTCATGAGGCCGAGCGCATCGGCGATGGGGCTTGCCGGCAGCCAGGTGACAAGCGCCAGGCCTAGCACGGTGAGAGCGCACAGTGCCGGCGCGGCGTGGTCACGTGGGCTCGGCAGATGCGGGGAGCGCAGCATGTGGACCACGAGTGTCTGCGACCACATGGACTCGACAAACCAGCCGCTCTGGAAGAGTGCAGCGAAGGTCGCCATACCCGCGACGTTGCCCGTCCCGGAGAGCTCGGACCAGCTTGCGCCCACGGTGGCGGGGCACACCACAAAGAAGAGCGCGGCGAAGGTCACGATGTCAAACAGCGAGCTCACAGGGCCCAGCTCGAGCATAAAGCCCTTGATGGACGCGGCGTCCCAGGCACGCGGGCGGGCAGTCCAGGCGTCATCGACGGTGTCCCACGGCAGCGCGATGCACACGATCTCGTAGACCAGCGACAGCAGCACCAGCTGTAGGGCACTCATGGGCAAAAACGGCAAGAACAGGCTCGCGACGGTCACGGACAGCACGTTGCCAAAGTTGGAGCTCACTGTGGTCTTGAGGTACTTGAGCAGGTTGCCGTAGGTGCGGCGGCCTTCGATGATTCCGCGTTCGAGCACGCCCAGGTCCTTCTGAAACAAGATGATATCGGCGGATTCCTTGGCAATGTCGACGGCCGAATCGACTGAGATGCCGCAATCGCTCGCACGCATGGCGGCGGCGTCGTTGATGCCGTCGCCCATAAAGCCCACGGTGTGGCCGAGTAGCTCGCGCATGACGCGCACCAGGCGCGCCTTCTGCAACGGCGAGAGCTTGGCGAAGAGGTGGGTTTTCTCGGCGCGCTCGGCAAGCTCGGCGTCGTCGAGCGCATCGATCTCGGAGCCGAGCAAGACGTTGCTCGCATCGATGCCGATCTGCGCGCAGACGGTGGCGGCGACGCGGTCGTTGTCGCCGGTCAGGACCTTGACCGCCACGCCCTTGGCCTCGAGGGTGGCGACGGCGCCCGCGGCACTTGCTTTGGGCGGATCGAGGAAGGCCAAAAAGCCCATCAGCACCATGTCGCATTCGTCGGCGATGCCAAACTCGCCCACGCAGCGCGGATCGGTCTTCTGTGCCACGGCAATCACACGCAGGCCCTCGGCGTTAAGATCGGCGACCTGCTTGCGAATCTGGGCGAGCTTGTCTTCGGCGAGCGGCCGGGCGATGCCATCGACCTCGACAAAGGAGCAGATCTCGAGCATTTCCTCGGCAGCTCCCTTGGTAACCATCTGGGTTTTGCCTTGGGAGTCGGCGACCACCACGCTCAGGCGGCGGCGCGAAAAATCGAAGGGAACCTCGTCGACCTTGGTGTAGCACCTGCGTAGGGCCTGGCCCAGCGTGGCGTCGGGGGTGGCGCTTGCAGACGTGACGTCGGCGCGATCGATGACGGCCAGATCGATGAGGTTCTTGAGGTCGGTCTGGAAATAGCTGTTAAGGAAGGCGTGGCGCAGCACGCGCGCGTCCTTGCTACCGTCGGTGTTGAGATAGCGCTCCAGCACGATGCGGTCCTCGGTGAGCGTGCCAGTTTTGTCGCAGCACAGTACGTCCATGGCGCCCAGGTTTTGGATAGCGGGCAGCTCCTTGACGATGACCTGGCGGCGCGCGAGGTCCTTGGCACCTTGCGACAGGCTGGTGGTGACGATGACGGGGAGCATCTGCGGGGTGATGCCCACGGCCACGCTCGTCGCAAACAGCAGCGCGTCGATGGGGCTGCCCTTGGTGACGGCGTTGATGATAAAGACGGCGGGGGCCATGACGAGCATAAGGCGTACCAGCAGCATCGAGACGCTCGAGACGCCGCGGTCAAAGGCGCTCTTCTCGCCGCGGCCGTCGAGCATCTTGGCGATGCCGCCCAGGTAGGTGTCCGAACCCGTGGCCACGACGACGGCCATCGCGGTGCCGTTTTGCACGGAGGTGCCGGTGAAGACGATGTTCTTGCAGGCGGAGAGGGGCAGCGCCATGCCGTCGGCGCCCTCTATGATCGCCACTGACGAGGTCTTCTCGACGGCCTCGCTTTCACCGGTCAGGGCGGACTCGATCACAAACAGGTCGCGTGCGGTGACGATGCGCGCGTCGGCCGGGACCATGTCGCCGGCGGAGAGGCGAATCATGTCGCCGGGCACCAGCTCGTCAAAGGGGATCTCGATGCGCTCACTGTCGCGCAGGGCGGTGCAGGTGTTGGAGACCAGGTCTTTAAGGGCTTCGGCTGCGTTGCCGCTGCGTGCTTCCTGGATAAACTTCATGCCACCCGATACCAGCAGCATGACGCCGATGACGATGACCGTGGAGGGGTCGCGCTGGGGCTCGGGCACGGCGATGACGTCGATATAGAGCGAGACCAGGGCGAGTGCGGCGAGGATACCGGCAAAGGGGTCGATGAACGCGTCGGCCAGGCGGCGGAAAAATGTCTTGGCGTGAGCCTCGATGGCGTTGGCGCCGTATGCGTCCAAGCGCTCCTCGGCCTGGTCGGCAGTGAGGCCGTCGGCTGTGGCGTCGAGTAGGGTTAGGGTGTCCTTGGCGTCATGCGTGACAGCAAAGACGGTGTTTTTGCTAAGGCCGGCGTGGGCGGCGGGACGCGCCGTGTGGCGGCGCTTGGAGATTGCTTCGAGCACTGTGGCCGTTTTGAGCATCAGCATAGGGTCCTCCTTGTTGAAGGGAGTTAGCGTACGTGTCGTATTTGCTTCAAAAAACCTAGATGTCGCTCACGTCATGCTCACGAACTACCACAAAGGGGACAGGCACCTTTGTGGGGGGGGGTTGACGATCTGCCGGTGGCGTTTATGCGTGTGCGGAGTCCTCGCGGCGTGCCGAGGGCGACATGCAGGTTTTTCGACTAGGACTGCCTTCCATGGCACACCTCCTAAAGGCTGAGCGCAGCGCGCTTTGGGTATCTCGTACCCCTTTTTAATCCGCCCGTATTCTTGATGAGGGGGTTTGACATGTCAACCCCATTGTTCGGAAAACCATTCCCTCTGACAAAGCCTTTACAGAATGCCGTGGCCCCAAAGCGCGCCCGCATCGACGCTTCGCCTGCGCTAAACTGGAAGGCACGTACGCGATTACGAGAGGAGCCCGCATGGAGGCTTACAAGCAAGAGTTCATCAAGTTTATGGTTGAGTCCGACGTCCTTAAGTTCGGCAGCTTTACGCTCAAGAGCGGCCGTCAGTCTCCGTTCTTTATGAATGCCGGCGCTTACGTGACGGGCTATCAGCTCAAGAAGCTGGGCGAGTATTACGCCCAGGCCATCCACGATAACTTTGGCGACGATTTTGACGTGCTGTTTGGGCCGGCCTACAAGGGCATTCCGCTGGCCGTCGTGACCGCAATTGCCTACCACGAGCTGTACGGCAAGGAGGTCAAGTACTGCTGCGACCGCAAGGAGGCCAAGGACCACGGCGCCGACAAGGGCAACCTGCTGGGCTATGAGCCCCAGGACGGCGATCGCGTGGTCATGGTCGAGGACGTCACCACCAGCGGCAAGTCCATCGACGAGACCTATCCCAAGGTTAAGGCTGCTGCCGACGTCGAAATCAAGGGCCTGATCGTGTCCCTCAACCGCATGGAGGTCGGCAAGGGCGGCGTGACCACCGCGCAGAAGGAGATCGAGGCCAAGTACGGTTTCCCCGTCGCGAGCATCGTTTCCATGGCCGAGGTCGTCGAGACCCTCTACAACCACGAGATCGATGGCAAGGTCGTCATCGATGACGAGCTCAAGGCCGCCATCGACGCCTACTACGAGCAGTACGGAGCACGCTAGTTACGGCGTTTTACCAAACGCCGTAACCGGCCGACGCTGCGCGCCGCCCAGGACGACAATTTGTCATTCAAAAGGCGAGGCATGACCAGAAGGTCTATGCCTCGCCTTTTTCATGCCAACTTGTTCGTCCTGGACGGCGCTCGCTGTCCGTCCTCTACCTGCGTCGTTGTCTCGCTTCGGATGGGTGGTCATTGGGGACGTTCTTAAATGACTAGTCAGAAATGAGCGTGGATAATCTCCCGTTTTTGGCCCCCGTGTGGACTCAAAGTGGGAGATTATCCACGCTCGTTTTAATATGGCTGGGCTACGGTGCCTATCTAATCGGCTCAGCGTCTTCCCTGAGAATCGAAAGATACTCTTCATACCCGTACTGTCGGTATCTCTGTCTTGACTCGTCGAGTGGACGGAGGATACCCAATTCTTCAAATGATTTGACGAGCGAGCTCGCGGTGCTCCTACCGATATCGAGTCGGGCAGCGATAAATGCGGTGTCGAGGATGGGATGCTCTTCAAGAAGGCTCAGCAGCCTTTGTCCGTTTGCGGCAGTCCTTCCGAGATTTTCGGTAATAGCTGCCGTCGAACGGTTGTGGAGATCAACAAGACTCTTTAAAGACCCTACCGAGTCCTTCGCACTCTCAAGAAGACTGGCGCAGAAAAACTCTATCCATTCCTCGTAAGTTCCTCGTTCCCTTACGGATGTGAGTTGTCGGTAGTACTCGCTTCGATTTTTCTTGAACTGGAACGATGGATAGAACAAGCAAGAATGAAGAACGCCATCATTGATGAGCATAAGTGTAATGAGAAGCCTGCCCAGGCGACCGTTTCCGTCTAGGAATGGATGGGCAGTTTCAAATTGGTAATGGACGAGCGCCGCCCGCACGATCGGATCCATTTCGACTTGGGGCTCATTGATAAATCGTTCGAGGTCCTGGAGCGTGTTGCTCAAATCTTCAATGTTTGGAGGGACGAACGATGCAGTTGCAATGGTGCAGCCTGAAGGGCCAATCCAGTTTTGTGAGGAGCGCAGCTCGCCTGGATTCTTCTCCGTTCCGCGCACTCCGTCCAGCAGGACCGCATGAACCTGCCTGAGAAGCCTCGTACACAAGGGCATCTTTTTGAGCAGTTCTACGCCGCGGTCGACAGCACGGACATAATTCACGACATCTGCGACATCTTTATGATGGAGTTGGGTTTGCGATGGACTAAGTAGGTCGTCAAACGTGCACTGGGTTCCCTCAATTTGCGAAGAAAGGAGTGCTTCTTTGCGCACATACATTGTCAGATACATGTCGGCGTTGGGAACAAAGTAGAGCATGCCTTCAAGCTCTCCAAGCTTTCGTGAGCATGTGGAAAGCGTGCGATAGGTTTCCTCAGTGAGGTTTAGCTGCCTCAATGATTGCAAGGGCGTTGGCAAAAACGAATAGTAAGCCAATTTCCCCGATAGATTATTGCGGAGCGTTCCCTGGCCGTTCTCCTCGATTTGCATCGCGCCCTCCATATCTTTAGTGCCGGAAACTCGCTATTAGGCTAATCATATCAATTCTAATAACGAGTTTATGGCGAAAATAGTTATTAGAGTCGATTTGAATAATCTAATGACGAGAAGTCGTTATTGCTTTGGTGCAAGGTGGTCGAGTGGTCCCTCGGGCGCAGAGGAAAACGGAGCATTCAACACGAGCGTGGATAATCTCCCGGTTTTGGCCTGTGTGCGGGCTCAAAGTGGGAGATTATCCACGCTCGTTAGATATGCGTCCGAAAATCCACGCTCGTCGCTACTTGAGCCCGGGCAGACGGGTGTAGGGAAACGAGCGCTCCAGGAATTCGGAGCGGCGGGCGTAGTCTTTGGCGAGGTAGCTGCTGTAGAGCGAATCGAGCACGTATTGCACGGCGATGTGGCTGGCGAACTGCGTGATGCGATGCGTCATACTCTCGTGGTCACTCACCGTGAGGTAGGCGGCAAAGCCAGGGTGAATGCGAGCGCAATAAGGCGTGCCGATGACGATGACCGGGACATGCCGGCTGCTGAGAATCGGCAAGATGTCCTTGAGGTTGGGGGCAAGGCCGCCGTAGGAGATGACGATTGCCGTATGGTCGGGGCCCGAGGCGAGCGCCGTTCGCACCCGGGCCTCGACACCGTCGTGGCACGTCGTGCTTTTACCGGCGGAGAGCAGGCGATCGCGGAACATTCCTGCTGGATAGAGGTTGTGCGAGCCCGTGTAGATGTCGACCTGTCGGGCGTTCGCGATGAGCTTGGCGGCGTGGTCAAGCTGCGTGGGGTCGAGCAGCTCCTGCGTTTCGGCCAGCGTGGTCTGGTAGAGCCCTTCCATGTGCTCCATAACCTGCAGGCGATACTCAGCTTATCGACCCGCGATGCAAAGGAGATACTCATCCCACGAGCACTACCGGGAAGGGCTTGCGATTCGAGCCCTCACCTTAGCAATTTGACCATTTGGCACTATAATCACCATAGGCATGCGCATAACGTTGCGCTTAATCAAGAGGAGAAAACATATGGGTCTGTTTGACATGTTTAAGAAGAAGGCTGAGCCCGCGGCAGCTGCTGCTCCGGCCTCCATCTCTGCTTCTGCTGGCGCCGACGTGCTGTGCTCGCCTGTCAAGGGCAAGGTCATCAAGATGGCCGACGTGCCCGATCCCGTCTTTGGTGGCGAGGTTCTGGGCAAGGGCTGCGCTGTGTGGCCCGAGGACGACCTGGTCTACGCTCCCTGCGACGGCAAGGTGACCGTCACCATGGGTCACGCCGTGGGCCTGCAGTCCGATAGCGGCATCGAGGTTCTGGTGCACGTTGGCGTCGATACCGTCAACATGAACGGTGATGGCTTCGAGGGCTTCGTCAAGGCCGACGACGTTGTCAAAGCTGGTCAGCCCATACTCAAGATCGACCGCGCCAAGATCGCTGCCGCCGGTTACAAGGACTGCGTCGTCGTGGCCGTGTCCAACACCGCCGAGTTCGCTGACGTCGAGCTCGCCGTCGAGGCCGAGTCTGCCGTCGCCGCCGGTGACGCCATCGTTAAGGTCGTCCGCAAGTAGTCTGCGGCATCCAGAAGATGCGCAAGGGTGGTCGGGTTGTCCGGCCACCCTTTTTTAATAGGCTAAACAGGTGCATTTTATTGCAAGGGGCTTGCTTTACGGGCCATTCGTTCGTCAAATTGAGCCGCCTGCGCTTTTGCGACGCAGGGGGTTGGGCCGGGCCGCTAATATGGACTTGCTGTTACGACGTGCGCTGCGCAGGGAACGCGGCGCCGCTTGTTTGGAGGAATGTCATGAAAAAGAAGCTGCTGCTTGCGCCTCTGATGGCCGCCCTGGTCGCGTGCGTGGTTTTGCTTTCCGGCTGCGGAGGGCCTTCGGTGGAAGAGCTCATCACCAACGATCTTACGAGCCAGTTTGACGAGATCAAGAACGGCGGCGATGACTTCCTTGCCGGTCTGGAAGAGGCTTCGGGCGACGAGTTTGAGCAACTGGGCATCGATCCCAAGGAGTACGCCAAGAGCTATCTCGAGGGTTTTGATTACAAGATCGGCGATGTGACGGTCGATGAGGACAAGGGCACTGCGACCGCCGAGGTTACCATCACCTGCAAGTCCATGAATAAGATCGTCGAAGATTTCGCCACCCAGTATCAGGAGAAGGTCGCCGCGCTCGATACGATGCCTTCCGAGGACGACCTGTACAAGATGGCCGGCCAGGTCATGGTCGACGTGACCAAGGCCGCTAAGACCAAGGACACCAAGGTCACCTTTAAGTATTCCGCCAACGAGGATAACGAGTGGTCTGCCGACGATTCCGCAACCACCGAGATGATGAATGCGATGATGAGCTAGTTTGTTACGCGGTTTTGCCAAACCGCGTAACGGCTCGACGCTGCAAACGCCCCTAAGCGGCAATCTGACGTTCAATTTCAAGGGCGCGACCAGAAGGTCAGCGCCCTTTCATTTCACGTCACCTTGCTCGCTTAGGGGCGTTTTCGCTGTCCGTCCTCTGCCTGCGGCGTTGCCATGGTGGTCATTGGGGCGGCACTTGGGGAGGTTCCTTTTCTGCCGGTAGTTGGGGACACTCCTTTGGTGCAGGGGGCGGCTAAAAGAGTCCCGTCCCACATTAGCTACCCGTGGGAGGGATGAGCGGTTACTCGCCCAGTACCAGCGCCGTGAGCTCTGCCTGGTTGTCCACCACGTAGTCGGCGCCGGCGGCCTCCAGCTCTGCGCGGCCGCGGAAGCCCCAGCTGACGCCCGCGCTCTTAAGACCGGCGTTGTGGCCGGTCAGGATATCGACATTGGAATCGCCCACATAGAGCGTGGTTGCCGGATTGGCGCCCAGCTCCTCCATCACATGCAGCGTGACGGGTGCTTCGGGCTTGGGCGGAAACGCATCGGCACGGCCCTGTACCAGCGCAAAGCGCTCGGAACCAAAATACTTTTCGATAAGCGGAGCCGCCGAGACGTGGTCCTTGTTAGTGAGCACGGCAAGCTGCACACCCGCGGCGCGCAGGCGGTCGAGCATCTCGATCGTGCCGGCATAGGGGGCGGTGTGGTCCTCCTTGTGCTCGCCGTAGTAAGCCCTAAACTCGGCAAGCGTCTGCTCAAACATACGGCTGTCGCCCGCATACTCGGCAGGCATAAAGCGCTCAACCAGCTTGAGCATGCCGTTTCCCACCTTGTAGCGGTACTCGTCAACGGCAAACGTGGGCCAGCCGTGCGCCTCGCAGGTATGGTTGCCGGCGGCCGCCAGATCCTCGAGCGTGTTGAGGATGGTGCCGTCCAGGTCAAAGATCACATGGGAAAAAGCTGCTGCCATGAAAGCTCCCGTCATTGGATTTAAAACGCACCTCATAATACTGGGCTTCCGCGTTGGGCGTGCTTGGAATCTGAACATCTCCAGGGATACCAAGCCGCATCGTGCCGACCGTGCGGTTCCGCCCTAGCAAATTCTCGGCAGCTGCTCTCCTACGAGCATGTCGAGGATGCGGGTCGAGCCCCAACCGGTACGTACGCGCACGGCGGGGCGGGCGCCCTCGGCAAGTGGCAGCACGCGACCGATGACGGCGGCGTTCTCGCCGTAGCGGGCGGTGCGCATGGCGCTCAGCGCGGCATTGGCTTGCTCGGCCGGTACGACGGCGACCATCTTGCCCTCGTTTGCCACCTGCAGCACATCGTAGCCGAGCATCTCGCAGGCGGCCTGCACGTCGGGACGCACGGGCACGGCATCCTCGTCAACCTCCATGGCAACACCGCTTGCCTGGGCAAACTCGTTGAGCGTGGACGCCAGGCCACCGCGCGTGGGGTCGCGAAAGCAACGCGTGCCGGGCGCTGCGGCCAGAACGTCGGCAATCAGGTGGTTGAGCGGCGCGGCGTCGCTTTCTATCGTGCTCGAAAAGGCCAAACCCTCGCGCTGGCTCATGATGGCGATACCGTGGTCGCCCAGTGTGCCCGACACCAGGATGACGTCGCCGGGGCGGCAGTTGGCGCCGCTGAGCGCCACGCCCGTGGGAACCTCGCCCACGCCGGCGGTATTGATATAGACGCCGTCGGCCCCGCCGCGCTCGACCACCTTGGTGTCGCCCGTGATTATGGACACGCCCGCCTCGCGCGCCGTCTCGGCCATGGTCTGCACAATCTGGCGGAGCTTATCCATGGGATAGCCCTCTTCGAGGATAAAGCCGCACGACAGGTAGCGCACGTTGGCGCCCGAGGTCGCGACGTCGTTGACGGTTCCGCACACGGCAAGGCGGCCGATGTTGCCACCGGGGAAGAACTGCGGCGAGACTACAAAGCTGTCGGTCGACATGGCGATGCGCCCGCTCGCGGGCAGCGCGGCGACGCCGGCGTCGTTGCCCTCGAGCAGCTCGGGCGACCCAAAGGCATCCAAAAAGACCTCATCGATGATGCGTTTCATCATCTGACCGCCAGAGCCGTGGCCCAACAGGACGGTGCTATCGGTGATGCTATGGGACATATCCAAAACTCCAATCGTGGGTGGTGCCAGTGTGCGGGTGCGTCCAGGCTAGTTACGGTAGCGGTAGTACGCCGCGCAGCTGCCCTCGGAGCTCACCATGCACGGTCCGACGGGGTGCTCGGGCGTGCAGGTGCGGCCAAAGAGCGGGCAGCTGTTCGGCGTAATGGCCCCGCGCAGCACGTCGCCGCAGCGGCATCCACGCGGCTCGACCGTCGCCTCAACGGGCACGTCAAAGCGAGCGCGGGCATCAAAGCGCGAGAACTCGGGGCGGATAGAAAGGCCCGAGTTGGCAATCGGCCCCAGCCCGCGCCACGTGGTGCCGCATGGCTCAAACACCTGCTCGACCAGCTGGCGCGCCACGGGGTTGCCGTCTGCGTTGACGCCACGGCGGTAGGCGTTGTCGATCGCGGGCCTGCCCTCGACAACCATCTGGACCAGCATGCAGATGCCCTGCAGGATATCGACCGGTTCAAATCCCGTGACCACGCCCGGGGTATTGAACTCGTCGACCAAAAAGCTAAAGGGCGCCAAGCCCGTGATGGTGGCGACGTGGCCCGGCAGGATAAAGCCGTCGATGGCGGTCTCGGGGTCGTTGGCGATGGCGCGTAACGCCGGCGGCGTGGTCTTGTGGGCGCAATAGACCGAAAAGTTCAAAAGCCCGCGTGCCTCGGCCTCCAAGATGGCGGCGGCGATGGTGGGCGTTGTGGTCTCAAAGCCCACGCCCATAAAAATGACCGGACGATCGGGGCTTTGCTCGGCGATGTCGAGCGCGTCGAGCGGGGAATAGACGATGCGGATGTCGCGCCCTGCCGCCTTTTGCGCAGCGAGCGAGGTGGACGATCCGGGCACGCGCATCATGTCGCCAAAGGTGGTGATGATGGCGCCGTCTATGTTGGCGAGCGCGATCGCGTGGTCGATGTCGCGGTTGGCGGTTACGCAGACGGGGCACCCCGGGCCACTCAGCAGCTTGAGCCCGGCTGGCATAATGGAGCGAAAGCCATAGCGGCCGATGCTCACGGTGTGCGTGCCGCAGACTTCCATAAGGTTGATGGTGCGGTCGCCGACGAGTTCATGGATGCGTTCGATGAGCTCGCGGGCCAGCTTGGAATCGCGAAATGCCGAAAAGTCGATACCGGAGCGCGCCGGCTGTCCGGCCGCCACTAGTATGCCTCGGCCGGGTTGCTGACCAGTTGGTCTTCTTCGATCAGCTCGGTCATGGCATTAACGAGCTCGAGCGTCTCCTGCGCTTCCTGCTCGTCGACGATCTGGATGCCAAAGCCGGCGTGTACGAGAATATAGTCGCCAACCCGCGCCGTCGGCACGAGTCGTAGCGACACGGGGCGCTCGATGCCCATCATGTCGACGGTGGCCTTGAGGTCGTCGTCGCGTTTGACTACTTTACCGGGAACGGCAAGGCACATATTGTTCCCCTTTTAGACGCTTTGCGCTGGATAGGCGCTCAATAATCCATCAGTTGATGGTAGCGCTCGCGGGGTTTGCGGGCAAACGCGTTACGCCTGTGAGACGGCTGGGCACAGCGGCGTGTGAGGGCGAGCTACTGCGATGCAATCTGCGCAAGACGAGCGCTTGCGACCGCCGCCTGACCGTAGGCGATGCAGCCGTCATTGACGGGTGCGGTGTGGGGGACCAAGACAGCAAGGCCCGCGTATTTGAGCTCGCGGGTGAGGAGCTGGAGCAGAAGTCGGTTCATGAACACGCCGCCCGAGAGCGCGACGGTGCCAATGCCCTCTCGCGCGCAGATTTCGGTGGCGATGCGCGACGAGGAGCGCGCGACGGCGACATGGAAGTCGAGTGCGAGCCTGTCGGCGGGCGCTCCGGCTTCAATTCCCTCCAAAAGTGCCTCAAAGAGTGCTTTCTGGTCCAGAACATAAGGGCCGTCCAACCACGATGGGCCAGATGCGAAATAGCCGGCGCTGTCGTCGGGAAAATGGGCGATTTCGTCGTCTAGCGCATGCCAGGCGGCGGCTTCGAGCTCGATGGCGGGTTCGCCCTCGTAGGTTGCCTGGCCGCAAATGCCCAAAATCGCGGCTGCGGCATCAAACAGGCGACCCATACTGCTGGTGCGCGGACTGTTGATGCCGCGCTCGATCATCGTTGCCGTTATGCTGCGCGTTTGCTCGTCAAGGCTGTTCAAGAGCCCCACGGCTCCCGGGTGCTCGAGCAGGTCGAGCTCGCTGAGCAGGGCAAAGGCGTTGCGGCGGGCATCGTGTACGGATGCGGCGCCACCGGGAAGCGCCCAGGTGCGCAGATGCGCGACGCGCTCAAAATCGGCGAGATGGGCGACAAGAAACTCACCGCCCCATATGGTGCCATCGGTGCCGGCACCCGTGCCGTCGAAGGCGATGCCGAGGACGCGTGTATCGGGCGCAAGCCGGCCTGCGGCAATCGCCTCTGCCATGACGCTCGCGATGTGCGCATGATGGTGCTGGACTTCGATAAGCGGCAGATTGTGCTCCCGTGCCTGCTCGCGCGCCCATTGGCTCGACAGATAACTGGGATGCATGTCGCATGCCAAGGCGGCAGGCGCCAGGTCAAAGAGGCTTTCCAGACGCGTGCGTGCGGCGCTCCAAGCATCGAAAGTCGCGCCGTTTTCGACATCGCCGATATGCTGCGACACAAAACAGGCCGCATGGCCGTCGGCGTCCTCGCGCGTGAGTGCGATCGTGGCTTTTTGCTGCGGCCCGCAGGCGAGCACACAGGGCGTGGCGTTGTCGAGCGCCGGCAACGACAGCGGCTGCGGCGCATATCCGCGTGCGCGGCGCACGGGCATGACGACCCCGTCGACTACGCGTACCACGGAGTCGTCGTAGCGCGACAGAATCGCGCGGTCGTTACCGAGCAGCGCATCGGCGATGCCGGCGGCAACAAGGTGCTCCCATGCAAGGGCATCGTCGGTCTCGATGGGCTCTTCGCTCAGGTTTCCGCTGGTCATGACGAGTGCGCTCATGCCGTGCGCCGCGGCTGCGGCGAGCAGCAAATGTTGAAGCGGGGTGTAGGGGAGCATGACGCCAAGCTCGGGCAAGTCGTGCGCGACGGATGGCGCGAGTTCGAGGGCGTTGGGGGAGCTGTGGGCGTCGTTGCCGGCTGCGCGGCGACGCAGCAGCACAATGGGACGAACACTGCCGGCCAGCAGGTTGCGCTCAATGCCATCGATATGACACAGGCGCTCGGCGTCGGCAAGGCCGCACACCATAACGGCGAGCGGCTTATTGCTGCGACGCTTGCGACGGCGCAACTCGCACACCGCCTGTTCGTTGGCGGCATCGCAGGCCAGGTGGAATCCGCCCAGACCCTTGATGGCGACGATGCCGCCGCCAGCCAGCAGCTCGACGCAGCGTTCGATGATGGCATCGCTGGCCTCGCGCCACGTAATATGCGGTCCGCAATCAAAGCAGGCATCGGGCTGCGCGTGAAACCGCCGATCGAGCGGGTCGGCATACTCTGCGGCGCAGGCGGGGCACATGGGGAAACGGTCCATCGAGGTAGCCGCTCGGTCATAAGGCAGCGACCGGATGATGGTAAAGCGTGGGCCGCAGTTAGTGCAGTTGATAAAGGGGTAGTGATAGCGTCGGTCGGCGGGATCGAACAACTCGCGCAGGCAATCGTCGCAGGTGGCGATATCGGGCGAGACGAGCGTCGTGTGCGCGGTCTGGTCCTGCGACGCCACAATGTGAAAGCCCTGCTCATCGGCAGTGCTCCAGCCGCCAGGCTCCAAATTCGCAATATCGACTCGCTCAACGCGAGCCGCCGCGGGCGCATGCTCAGAAAGCGCGGCGACAAATCCGTCAACCGCCTCGGCACAAGCGTGCGCCTCGATATGCACGCCGTCGCCCGCATTGAGCACCCATCCGCAAATGCCATACGCAATGGCCTCGCGATACACAAACGGCCGCATGCCAACGCCCTGCACAATGCCCGTCACATGAATATGCACATGCCGCATGCGACACCCCTCATCAAAACCGACCAAAAAGGACAGGTTTGTTTTGGTAGGTAAAACGCTAAACCTGCCAAAACAAACCTGTCCCTTTTTGGCAGGTGCGCTGCGGGAAATCCCGCTACAGCACCAGGCTCTGCTTGGTGGCGGCGCACGTGAGCTCGCCGTGCTTAACGCCGCGCAGGCCCAGCAGGCGGTCGGACAGTTCGTAGATGCGCTCGCCGCGACCCTTGAGCGCCAGGATCTCCAAGCAGTTGTGGTGATCCAGATGTACGTGCATGGTCGATACGATCTCGTCGGTGTAGTCGTGCTGCACTTCGTCCAGACGGCGCGTCAGGTCGCCGGTATGGTGGTCGTAGATCATGGTGAGCGACCCGATAACATGCTCATCGGGCGTGCGCATCTGCTCTTTGGCGATCGAGGCGCGAATCAGGTCGCGCACGGCCTCGGAGCGGTTGGCCACGTCGCCGCGGCGCGCGATCTGTTCGTCAAAACGGCGCAGCAGGTCGTCCGGTGCGGTAACCGAAAAGCGGACCAGCTCGGAGCCGGAGCCACTACAGTGGCAGCCCGCATCACCGTCCGCCCCGTGCGGATGCTCGTGCTCGTACCCGCTGCCATGCTCGTGTTCGGCCACTTTACACCAGCTTCACGGATCCGACGGAGTTGTGGTCGGCCTCGATGGCCTCTTCGTAGCCCTCGAGTGCGGCATGGGCCTCGTGCAGCGCGGCCATGGCTGCCTCGAGCTTGGCGCCGATGCGTTCCATGTCAAAATTCTCGGTCGCATGCAGCAGCTGATGGCTCCACTCATGAGCGAGCTCGATGGTGTCGTCGACCTGTTTGACGCTCATGGCAAGCTGGCTCATGTTCATTCCAACATCATGCATGGAAAATCTCCTTTTCTATGGGGTAGTTCAGTGGTTCAGATTTTACTACGCCCGCTCTGTGCGCAGCTGCATAAGAAAACGGGTACGAGTCTGTGCGACCCGCACCCGTTCACTGGGGGCTGTTTGTGACTACCATACTATCCGTGGTTGCACTCGGTGCATCCAGAAGTCCGGCGAGCGGTGCAAAAGCGCTCATAGACGGCGGGTAAGTAACAAGCGTATTACAGATGCTTCTCCAGCAGCGCCTGCAGCCTCGCCTTGGGCAGAGCGCCAACCGAGCGGTCAATCTCCTCGCCGTTCTTAAACACAATCAGCGTGGGGATGCTCATGACGCCAAACTTCATGGCCAGGTCCTGATTGTCATCGACGTTGCACTTGGCAACGGCAAGCTTGCCGGCCAGCTCGTCGGCTACCTCGTCCACGATGGGCGAGAGCGATCGGCAGGGCCCGCACCAGGGCGCCCAAAAATCAACCAGTACGGGAAGGTTGTCGCTAACGACGGAATCGAAGTTCTCGGGGGTAATCTGCTTAATGTCAGCCATGGTGACCTCCATAATGCGACGCGGCTCGGCCGCGTAAAACTCAGTACGACCGTGCTTATACCCAACGGCCCGCAAAGCAACCACTCACGGGCGGCTCTTTTATATAATGGTGGGCACGCAAACGATTGGAGAGCACATGTCCACGTCACAAAGCCAGAAAAAAGAAGCTA
>DBGFLF010000168.1:0-6348 GCA_048528725.1 Collinsella sp. | reverse complement strand
CAAGACTCGCCGCCGATGTGGGAGTCGCCACGGCGACGATCAGCTCGTGGCTTTCGATCCTGCAATCAAGCTATTTGGTATTCCTGCTTCAGCCATATGCTGGAAACATGCGCAAGCGGCTTACCAAAGCGCCAAAACTGTACTTCTACGACACGGGACTACTTTGTCATCTGCTTGGCATTCACGACGAGCGCAGTCTCATGAGCCACCCCCTAAGCGGGGAAATATTCGAAAACCTCGTTGTCTCGGAACGCCAGAAGGCATATCTCAACAGAGGCATCGAGCCCACGCTTGTCTTTTATCGCGACGATAGCAAACGAGAGATCGACCTTATCGATCTAACAGAGCAGGCTCGCCCACAGGCGTTCGAAATCAAATCGGGCGCTACCTACCGAGACACATTCGCTCGACACCTACGCTCTGTTGGTTCTGAACTTGGCATTCCCGCAAAGGACCGAGCCGTCGTATATCACGGCTCCGAGCGCTACGATACCGAGGGCGCATCGGTTGTGCCGGCAGAAGAGTTCTTGCTTCGGGAGTCGTAGCGAGCGCCATGGTCACCGACCGCGTCCCGATTTGTGCCGCCCGGAGATACGCAAGAGCGGCGGCACCCTGCCCTTGCAACCTAGCCCACCCGTACACTGGGGCATAAATCCGCCAGCGGGCACTCGTCGCACTTGGGTTTGCGGGCGTCGCAGATCTCGCGGCCGAAGGTGATCCACTGGTGATTGACCGACTCCCAATACTCGTGCGGCAAGATCTTGAGCAGATCCTGCTCGGTCTTGAGCGGCTCTTTGGCGTGCGTCTTGGGACTCAGCATCAGGCGGTGCGCGATGCGGTTGACGTGCGTATCCACCGCGATGCCTTCCACGATGCCGTACCCCACGTTGAGCACGATGTTCGCTGTCTTGCGCCCCACGCCCGGCAGCTTTACAAGCTCCTTCATGTCGGCCGGCACCTCGCCGCCGTAATCGGCGACAATCATCTGCGCGGCCTCCACGGCGTGCTTGGCCTTACTCTTATAAAAGCCGAGTGACTTGATGGTATCAGCCACATCGGCCACGCTCGCCCCCGCCATGGCCTCGGGCGTGGGCCACTGGGAAAACAGCTTCGGCGTCACCTTGTTGACCTGCGCGTCGGTCGTCTGAGCCGAGAGCAGTACCGCGATGAGCAGCCTAAAGGGATTCTCGTGGTCCAAGAAGCACTCAACCGGGCCATAGCGACGGTTAAGGCGCTCGCACACCTCGATGGCGCGCTCGCGTTTGGCGGCATTGGTCTCGCGTGGCATAACGACTCCTCGGCTCAGCGGCATAACAAACCTATGGGCACGATTGTCCCACGTATGGGGTCTTTACGCCTCCAAAAATGCGCCGGTCTGGCGGCTCCACAGGCTTGCGTATTCCCCGCCCGCCTTGACAAGCTGCGCATGCGTGCCGTCCTCGACAATCTCGCCGTCCGCCAGCACCACGATGCGGTCGAGCGCCGCCACGGTGGACAGGCGGTGCGCCACCACAATGGAGGTACGTCCACGCATCAGGTTTTCGAGCGCCTCCTGCACCAACGCCTCGGACTCGCTGTCGAGGGCAGAGGTCGCCTCGTCGAGCACCAGAATCGGCGCGTCGGTTAGGATGGCGCGGGCGATAGCCACGCGCTGACGCTGGCCGCCCGAGAGCTTGACGCCGCGCTCGCCCACCATGGTGTCAAAGCCACGAGGCAAGCGGTCGATAAACTCCAGGGCATTGGCCAGGCGCGCGGCCTCGCGAATCTGCTCATCAGTGGCGTCGGGACGACCGTAGGCAATGTTTTCGCGAATGGAGCGATGGAACAGCAGCGCCTCCTGCGGCACGTAGGCAACCTGGCGGCGCAGGCTCTGCTGCGTGCAGCGCGAGACGTCCTGACCGTCCACGAGCACGCGGCCGCCCTGAACATCGTCTAGGCGCAGCAGCAGTTTGGTGAGCGTCGTCTTACCCGAGCCCGATTTGCCCACCAGGCCCACGCGCTGGCCCGCCGCCACATGAAGTGTCAGGTCGTCGAACACGCTCTCGCCCACCGCAGCGTCACGGTACGCAAAGCTCAGGTGCTCAAAATCAATCGCGCCCTCGGTCACTTTGAGCTCAGGGGCGCCCGGGTCGTCTGCCACCAAACGCGGCTCGTCCAGCACGCGCGTCATCTCGGCCGCATCGCCCAAAGCGCGGTTGATGCGCTGCATCATGGAACTCACGTAGTTCAGGCGCATGGTGAGGTTATAGGTGTAGGTAAAAATCATGACGAGCGAGCCAGCCGAGATGCCAAACCACGCGTTGCCGCCCGCCACGAATACGCTCACCACGGCCATGGTGATGACGATAAGGCCCGAGGTCGTAAAGTTGCGCTGCATCATGGCGTGCATCGAGACCGTCTCGGCGTCGCGCGCGGCACGATCGGCGGCGTCGAACAGATCGCGTTCAAAGTCCTCGCGCCCGCAGGTCTTGACGGCCAAGATGTTCGTGACCGCGTCGGAGAGCACGCCTGAGAGCTTGTTCTGCGCGGCGGACGTCACGGCCGAAAGCGGCATGATGCGCTTGTACATAAGCCAGACAAACGCGATGTAGACGACCATGATGCACACCAGGATCACGGTAAACGTCGGTACCACCGGGGCGAGTGCGGCCACGGTGCAGATGACCGAGGTGATGGTGGGGATGAGCGAATACACCGTCACGTCCACCAGCCCCGTGTAGCCGCTCATAAAACGACTCGTCTGGCTCACGAGCGATCCTCCAAAGCGGCTGGTGTGAAATGTCATGGATTGATTGGAGAGCGTGTCGAAGCACAGGCGCGCCAGGTGATAGTTGCCCGCAATCTCGAGCTTGTAGACGGTGTAGTCCTGTAACTTGGAGAGGATCTGACCCACCAGGTTAACGAGTACGAGCGCCAGAATGTAAGGGCCAAAGACCTCAAACACCTTGTCGCCCGCCACGGGGCCGGCCTGGACGCGGTCGACAATGAGGGCCATCACATAGGTATTGGCAAACGTCAGCAAAAAGATGTAGCCCGCCGACGAGAACACCGAGAGAAAGACAATCAGCGGCTGCGTGCGCGTCACACCCCAAAACCGCCGCAGCGTGCGGCGCACGGTGGAGCGGCTGAGCGGGCTGGTGCTTCTCTGAGACATGGGCTTCCTTTCGCATCTGATAGGGCGAAACGCCATTGTTGCACATTGAAGCGCACTTCAGGCAAGCACGATGCGAAAAGCGGCGGGGCACCCGCGTTTACGCCGGCGACCCACCGTCCGTTGCGACTAGTCCTCGTCTTTTTGGTCTGCGAGCAGGCCTGCGGACTCCAAGCCCAAAATCGCGTCGGCTTCCTCAGCATCCTCCAGCGCGTCGATGTCCTTGAGCTTGCGCTCCATGACGTTGGTGCGCGTGGTAATGATGCCCTCGACCGTTTTGCCCGCGGTCTCGATCTGCTGCTGGGCGCGGCGCAGCGCCGCCTGATAGCGCGGCAGCTCGGCCTTGACTGCGGAGAGCACGCGCAGTACGTCGTCGGTACGTTTTTGCAGCCTAAACGTCTGGTAGCTCATCTGCAGGCTGTTGAGAATGGCGGCCATGGTGCTGGGACCGGCTACGTTGACGTGATAGTCGCGGCCCAGGATCTCGATAAGCCCGGGGCGGCTGACGATCTCGGCGTACAGCCCCTCAAACGGCACGAACATAATGCCAAAGTTGGTCGTTGCCGGCACACTCAGGTACTTTTCGCAGATGTCCTTGGCCTCGCGCTTGACCATGGTGTCGAGCGTCTTGCGCGCAGCCGCCACGGTCTCCGCATCGCCCGACTCCTGCGCGTCGAGCAAGTGCTCGTACGCGTCGCCCGGAAACTTAGAGTCAATCGGCAGCAGCACGGGGTCGCCCTCGTCCACCGGCAGCTTGACGGCAAACTCAACACGCTCCGAGGCGCCGGGCCTGGTGGCAACGTTTTCCAGATACTGGTCGGGCGTGAGGATGTCCGTCAGGATCGCACCCAGCTGCACCTCGCCCAAAATACCGCGCGCCTTCACATTGCCCAGCACGCGCTTAAGATCGCCCACGCCGGTGGCGATGGATTGCATGTCGCCCAGGCCCTTGTACACGGCCTCGAGCTGGTCGCTCACCTGCTTAAACGATGCCGACAGGCGATCGTTGAGCGTGCGGGAGAGCTTCTCGTCCACCGTTGCGCGCATCTGATCGAGTTGCACGTTGTTGTCTTTGCGGATAGCACCCAGCTGGGCATCGACCGTCTCGCGCACCTTGTCCAGGCGGTGCTCGATGCCCTCGCGGTTGGCACCGAGCTGTTGGGCCGTCTCGCGACGCAGGTCATCCATCCGGTCACCAGCTTGCGAAAACTCACGTGCGATGGTCAGGTAACGTTGCTGCTCCACGGCCGCATCTGTCGTCTGCTGCTGCGCGATGGCATTGGCCGTGCGGCGGGTTTCGGCCAGCGCGACGTTCAGGGCATCGAGCGCGTTGTTAGCCTGCTCGAGTGCTGCCAACGTTTCCGCGCTACTGTCGACACGCTCCCGCAACTCGGCACGCAGGCTCTTGAGCTGGAGGGCGCAAGCCACAGCAACCCCCACCGCCACCAAGGCGATCACAACAAGCACAATATCAATAGCAGACATAAACTCCGCCCAACAAACCCAATCGAGCACCGATCAAAACCGCGATCAATCTTACCCCGTCACACACACGGATCACTCACTGCCTTGCAGACAAATTTCTCTTAGAGCCGCGGACGCTAAAACGCTAGCTCTCCCAGCCGGCACGAATGGTTGTTACGACATCGCCTAGGCGCTGGCCGAGGGCTGACAGATGTTGGAGCACCTCGTTGGGCGATGCGCCGTTGAGGATGCACGTGAGGGCATACGACGCCAGAAAGATGGCCGCAAGCCCCAGCGGGATGAGCACGATCATCGCCAATGTGCGCAGGCGCTGGCCCAAACGGCGGCGGCGCGCGCGGCGTTTGTCGAACGCGAGCTCCTGCGCATATGAATCTTGCTGTACGGAATAGGCCTCTGGCGCCGATTCATACCCGGGCACAGCTGCAGGTACAGCAGCGGGCACGACATTTTGCGCAAAGGGCTGGGCTGCCGCCCCTTGCATTTGCATCTCCATGAGTCGTTGCTGCTGACGCAGCATGCGCTCAGCTTGTTGCTGCGGAGTCTCAAGAAACAGATCCATGCTGGCCTCCAAAATCGGAGCATTCGACGCTTACGACCAGCATCCCGCACCGTCATGACCGCGACAACGCAATCGCCGGCAATAGCCACAAAGTTTCTTTTGCTCAAAAGCTGTCGAAAAGCTCAACAACTCCCCTACCAGCACTTTCTCTGAGCTTTTTTCGCCAGCAATCTTTTGGCCTTCCACCCTTAGGCCAACTGACCAAAATCTAACCAAAAGCTTGACGAAAATTGTGAAGACAGGGACCCCACACACACAAAAACGTGCCGCCCCAAAAGGGGCGGCACACAAACCAATCTATTAGTCAAAACTCGTTGGCAAGCTCGCGCCGTCAGACCCGCGGCGTATGTCTTTGCCTCGCGCGACCCTGCGAAGCCGTGAGCGAGAGGGAAAGGGATGCGCCGCGGGTCTGACGCCCGGAGCGGTAAAGCCAGCAGTTGCCCCGCGCTCCGCAGTCGGTGATAGCAGGCTACATGCCCGCGAGACCTCGAGCTGCGGTGGCACACATAAACGCCAGGACTAGGATCACGAGTGAGCCCGCGATGTCGACTAGCACGCCCATTGCGCGACGCTCAAACAGCCAGCTCTCAAAGTGCGGAGCAACATTGCGCCAAACACGCCACAACAAGATGCCCATGCCGATGACGCCGGGAATATTGAGCAGCAAAATCTCGGAGCACAAGAGGCCGATCAAGTTGCCGGCGGCAAAGCCCGCATCGCCCTCGCAGTATTTGCGATAAATCATGTACAACATGTATGCCACAAACGGCTGCAGGCACGCAGAGATAAACGTAACCACCATCGAGGGGTCCTGAGAAAAGACATCGGTGAGCTTATCCACGCTCGTGGCATCCTTAGAGGCCAGGAACAGGCCAATGACCACCACGGGCACCACGCCCAAGATGACCTCGACCAGAGTAAATAACTTGGCAGTCAAATCCTCACTAGCCGAATTCAAATAAGGCGCCCACTCAGGATGAGCATGCGCGCCGACCTTCTTGTCTTTCTCGGCACGATCGGCCTTTTTACCCTCGGGTAGTGTCGAGAAAGTTGGTGTAGCGCCCGATCCGAAGCGAGTCGGCCCGGCGTCCTGCAATCTGGAATACGGTTGATATCCTATGCCGTCTCGACCCTGTCCGCAAGCTCGAGGCCG
>DBGFLF010000167.1:0-8031 GCA_048528725.1 Collinsella sp. | reverse complement strand
CGGAGCAGACTTCTTCTCAAACGGCAACACAAAAGTCAGGACGTCATCCTTATCCTCATCGGCCCATTCGCTTGCATAGCGTGCAACCCAATAGCCAACGGCACGGTGCTTGAGCATCTTGCCAAAGACCGTGAGAAATACCGTGACAAACGCCGTCAGCACCAAGAACAATACGAGCGTAATGCCACCGCCGGTAACAAGCGCCTCAATAGCCGTAGGACGGTAGTAGTAGCTATACATACCGACAGAGGCAATGGTGCCAAAGACAAGCGTCAGGATCCATGTGACAACGTTAGCGACCAGACCCGTCAAAAACTCGGGGAGGAACGAAGCGCAGAACAGCTTGGTCTTATTGTTCTTAAAGGCCGTCCAGACCTTATCAAGCGAAAACGCGCTCTCCACACGACCGGTCACCGCAAAGTGCATCACGGCGATGTCGGCAAACATCTTAAAGAAGACCCCCAGGACCGCCGTGGCAATCATAGCCAGGACAAGCAGGCCAAGCGAGCCAAACAGCGCAGCCTCGAGCGCATAAGAGCCGTAATACGAATACGAGCCCGCGGCGCCAATTACCACGCTCTCCACCAGCGAAAGCACTACGCCGATAACGGGAATGGCAGCGATAACCTCGAGCACGACCGAAATAACGCTCGAAAAGACTCCGAGACCAAACGACGTGGAACGCATGAGTGGACGGTCCATGCCGTCATCGACCTTGAGCGAAAGATCACGGCCCCACTCGATACCAAAGCCGGAACCGCACACGCTCGCAATGCAAGCTGCCAAAAAGCCAATGGCAGCTGCAATACCGCCGATAACGGGAATAAACAGCACGAGTACCGACACAACGCAAATCAGCGCCGGCAAAAACGCGATTTGGCATACACGCTGAAGCACGCCCGGGGTCTTGGTCATATCTTGGAACGCCTGAGCCACACAGCCCTTTGGCGCATTCGCCACGGGCGGTTGAGGGGCAAGCTGCTGAGGCTGAGGCTGACCCTGAGGGGCAGAGGCTGCGGCACCGGCATTGGGGGCACCACACGCGCCGCAGAACTTGTCGTTATCGCCCATGGGGGCGCCACACTGCGAGCAGAACATAGAATCATCCCTTCGTATCTCGAACAAATCACTTGGATCGCAAACGATGTCTTTAGCATCATTATTGCCCAATGTGGGGTCAAATACTCAAAGATGACCGATTTGCAAGGTACACGGCGCCAGCAGGCGGTTCGTTGAATACGTCTGCGTTAGTTCGTTCCGCGGAAACCCTTGCCGACGATCTCGGAGCTGTCGACAATCGTGATAAAGGCACCCGGATCGATCTCGCGCGCGTAGCGACGCAGCTGCACGGCCTCGCGACGGCTCAGCACGCTCATAATCACCGTCACGCACTTGCCCGAGAACGCACCGTAGCCGCGACTGATGGTCGCCGTGCGGTTGAGATGCTTGACGATAAACTCCTCGACCTTAAGGGGCTCGGAACAAATGACCGTGCAGACCTTACGAAGATGAATGCTCTCGATGGCCTTATCGACCACGAGCGTCTTGGCAAACAGGCCAAGTACGCAGTACAGGCCGACACGCGGGCCATACAGGAAAGCCGCGATGGTCACGATGCCGATATCGACCAGCAGCAAGGCGCGTCCGATCTCGAGCGTCGTGCGGCGCTTGAGAATCATGGCAAGGATGTCGGTGCCGCCCGTCGAGGCACCAATGTCAAAGACAATGGCACTGCCCAGCGCCGGCAAGATGACGGCAAAACACAGGTCGAGCCACATATCGCCCGTCATCGAAACATCGGTCGGAATGAAGAGCTCAAACAGCGAGACGTAGGCCGAAAGCGCAAACGAAGCAAAGACGCTCCAAAGGATTGCCTTGCGCTCCAAAAAAATAAAACCCAGGATGACCAGGACCGCGTTGATAATCCACATAAAGACGCCGACGGGCAGGGTCGGGAACAGCGTGGAAAGAATGACCGACACGCCCGAGGTGCCGCCGAAGGCAAAGTGATTGGGCGTTTTGAAAGCCACGATGGCAAAGGCCGTGAGGATCAGGCCCAGATTGAGCTCGGCAAAAAAGCGCGGAAAGCCTGGCTCCTGGCTGCGCTTGCGGCCGGCGCGCTCGCCACGTTCGATATCCTCGCGACCGACAACGCGCTCCATCGGCACCACGGGAGGACGATGTACCTCCTCGGCAGCACGCGATGCCGCCTCTGCCGCAGCGGCTTCAATCGCCCATGCCTTGCTTTCGGTCTCGTGTTCGTCGGCCATTACGGCAACCCCTCGTTAACAATTTGGAAACAATGCGCCCATTAGGGTAACGCGGAACGCGACGATTGCAACCCTTAGTTAGACGAGCGGTATGCCTGCATCGGGGGCATACAAATAACGGCCGGCCGCACATACATCCGTGCGACCGGCCGTTTGACGTTTCCGCAGATAAAACCTGCCAAAACAAACCTGTCCCTTTTTGGTAGGTTACTCGTGCTGGCTGGTGCGGTGCTCGTACTCCTCGGGGGTGATGACATCCTCGATGCGCAGATTGACGCCTGCCACCTCAAGGCCGGTCATTGCGGCCAGACGCTCGGTGACGCGTTCCTTGACGTCGTCGAAGATTGCGGGCGCATAAGCACCGTACTCGATAATGACGGAAATGTTGACGACCACGCGGTTGTCATCGGTGACTTCGACCGTCACGCCCTTGGTCAGGTTCTCGGCACCAAACTGTTCCTGCACAAAGTGCATAAGGTTACCCTTCATGCCCAGAACGTGCGGCACCTCGCGGGTGGCCATGGCGACGATCTTCTCGATCACGCCGTTGGAATAGGTCAGCGAGTCCTCGGACTCGTCCGCCTCCTCGTCCATCTCCTCGTTGTCCTCGTCCGCATCGGACTCGGCCTCAACGAGCGCCTCGTCCTCGAGCGTCACGTCCCCGGCATCGACAACGGTCTCATTCGCCTCGAGCTCGGTATCGGCCACATCGACCTTCGTGTTAAAAGCCATGGTTCCTCCTTATGCCTGCCGCGGATGCGACAGTCGAATACATATTAGCGGCCGCTAAACAGACGGCCGAAGAAGTTGACGATACCGTTCTCGCCGTCGCGGATCTGGCCGATCACGGCGCCGATCAGCACAAAGAATGCGATGACGAGCGTGTCCCACAGGCCCAACGTAAGTACCAGCACGGCGAGGATAAAGCCTGCCAAGGCGCCGAGCGTAGTATTGGGGTGGCGCACGGCGTAGCTCCAGATAGCAGCGCCCGTACCTTTGATGAGACCCATGGCCTCGTCAAAGTCGTTGGCGGCGCTGTCGTGCTGCTCGCCGGCCTCGGTCTTGGCGTCGGCGGACTCGCCTGCCGGCGTAGCGTTCTGGTCGATCGTCAGGCGCGGCGTGCGGGCGGTCTTGTCTTGGTTGGTATCACTCACCGGAAACCTCCACGGTCTGGACGGTAGTCTTGGACGGCAAAAAACGGACGCGCGCGGTCGTGCCCGGCGTGCCGAGCATGGTGTCGCAGGCCTTCTCGATGCGCTGCTGCATCGAGGTGGCAAGAGCGGCAACGTCCTTATCGTCGAGTGCGATGGCCTCGACCTTAAAACGAACGCGCGACTCGTCGGAGCCTTGAACGCGTGCCTCGATATGCTCAACCATCACGCGATCATCGCACTCCGCCGCGGCACGGGCGCACGAGGAAAGCGCTGCGAGCGTGACCTCGATATTGCGCTCCCCCGCCGGATGCACGCAGGACGGCTCGCGACGCGCGAACATCAGGCGTAAAAAGCTCAGCAGTACGCCAAGTGCCACGATGGCGGCACACACCGTAACGATGACGCGAGGCATGGTGTCACGCAACAGCAGCATAAAGCGATACGTATACGGCCCCCAAAACTGGCAGACAAGCGTACCCAGCGCCACGATGGCGGCGGCAAGATACACGATCGCTAGGGCTCGTTTGAGTACGCGCACGTGGCGCTCCCTTCAAATCTCGGCTCTCGAAATGCAAAACGATTCGCATCATTATAAAAGAGCCGGGTCCGGTGCTGTATGCACGCGGATCCGGCTCATCTATTCCACGAGGCTTGCATGCTCGCTTCATTATGCCCAGATATGCACGGCTTAACCCGTGCGGGCGCTACTCCTCCTCGAGGGCAGCGATGACCTCGTCGGTCATGTCCATGGTGCTGTAAACGTCCTGGACGTCGTCGAGCTCCTCAAGACGGTCGATGAGGCGCTGAACCTTCTTGGCGTCGGCACCGGAGACCTCGGTCGGGGTGGTCGGGACCATGGTGGTCTCGGAGCCCTTGACCTGGACGCCCTGCTCCTCGAGCGCCTTGGAGACAGCCATGACCTCGTTGGCAGCAGTCCAGACGATCCACTCCTCGCCGGCGTCCTCGTAGTCCTCGCCACCGGCCTCGGCGATGGCCATCATGAACTCATCCTCGTCACCGGCAGCACCGTTGGCGATCATGGTCTCCTTCTTGGCGTTCTCGTCCAGGATCTCCTTGGCGACGACGATCTGGCCCTTGCGCTCAAACTGGAAGGCAACGGAGCCGGAGGTGCCCAGGTTGCCACCAGCGTGGGAGAAGGCGGAACGGACATCAGCGGCGGTGCGGTTGCGGTTGTCGGTCAGGCAGTCGACGTAGACGGCGACACCGGCAGGACCGTAGCCCTCGTACACGATGTTCTCGTAGACGGCGGCATCGGCACCCGAACCAAAAGCCTTGTCGATAGCGGACTTGATCTTGTCCTTAGGCATGGACTGAGCCTTGGCCTTGGCAACGGCAGCGGCGAGGCTGGCGTTGTTCTCGGGCAGCGGGTCGCCGCCGAGACGGGCAGCAACGGTGATGTTGCGGCTCAGCTTGGAGAAGAGGGCGGAACGCTTGGCGTCCTGCGCGCCCTTACGATGCTTGGTTGTGGCCCACTTAGAGTGTCCGGACATACGTGTCTCCTATCGGTTTCGACCTAAAGCCCAGCGCAGATGCTCGGGCAATATAAACAAACGTCGTTATGATATACCTACTGGCCTGCGAGATAAACCCCAAAATGAAGGCGTCGTGATGATGTCCCCTTTGGTGCAAAGAAACCTGACCCCAATGCACCAAGTTAGGACCAGAGGAAGTCGCTGCGGGTGACGGTGGCGCCGATGGCGAAGGGCATGCAGGCGATGACCGGATACAGGTAGCGCATGTAGGTCGAGCCGTTGCACGGACCAATCAGGCACACGGCGAGCACGCCCAACAGCGGCACCCAGATCGCCAGCGCACGCCATGAATGACGACGCAGCAGGTAGACCACCACGGCGATCATGATCCACACATAGGTGGCCGAGCTCATGGTGAGCGAAATAAACGGAATGCGCTGCACCGCCACACGGTACAGATTGATCAGGTGGTCACACCAGCGCACCACGTTGCTGTCAACCGGATGGAAGTCGAAGTACTTGAGGTTGTCGGGACGCGCCATGATCTCGGCACTACGCGCCGTGCTGTAGACCCAGGCATCGCGCGCGCTCGGATAAAAATAACCATAGTAGTTATTGATAAGCGCCGAAATATAGCACTCGGGATCTTTCTTAAACATCTGGGCCCACACCTCAAAATAGGCCTTGATGTCATCTTTCGAGGCGTACTCATTGAAGCAGTTTTTGACGGCATCCGACTTGTCGGGGTTGTAGCGGCGGCCCAGGTTCTCGTACTTGAGTACGCGATCGATCACGGCACGCTCCTCATCGGTCACCGAACCGTCGCAAGGAGCCTCCACGATGGTGCCGTCCTCCTTAACCGTGGGGTTGACGCCCGAGTTGAGGCCGTCGTGCTTTTGGACAAAACGAGCCGTCTGCTGGAACGGAATCGAGAGGATTTCGCGCTTGGAACCGGGCGTGATATCGTGCGCCGGCATAAAGACCTTGGTGAAGTACATATTAGAGGCAAGGCAGAGCGCGAGCACCGCGAGAACGCCAACCCAGCGGAAGCGCGGCGTGGCGCATGAGACCGCTGTGCCCGTCTGCTTAGCCGCACGACGGGCGACATGTACATCCCATGCGCAAAACGCCGCCGCAATCACGCAGGCCGCCAACGGAAAGACCAGGCCTCCATTGCGCAGAAACGTGGAACCCATGGCGCCCAGAGCGAGCAGCAGCCAGTCGTGGCGCGCAAAGAGCACGGGGGCTTTCTCGCCTGCTCGCTCGACATTGGCATCACGACGGGGCAAGCCACATGCCACGAGCTTGACGGTCTGTACCAGCAGCACCAAAAACGCGTCAGCAAAGAGCACGTCTTTGGTGAGCAACGCCGCGTAGTTAGAGAACATCGGCATAAACGCAAAGAACAGCAGGATCGCACCGCGAACCGGCAGGCTCACGCCCAGTTTGCGCAGCGACGAAATGGAATAGGCCATGCAGGCAGCCGTGATGACAAATTGAGCGCAGGTATAGATGATGAGGCCCGCGTTAGCGCTGTTGAACAGCGAAAGCCCCAGTTGAACGCACGAGCCGATAATGGCCGTGTGCACTACGGGATGATGCCCGTTGAGCAGCACATTGGGATTGAGCAGACGCAGGTAGTCACTCGTGCCGTTGGGGTAGTTGAACCACTGGCGAATCTGCGCACCCGTATCTCCCATAAAAAGGCCGGGCAGCGAAGCGATGAGCGTGGGCGCCCAGGCGACCATAAGCACCAGGAAGGGCCCGGCAAAGGGATGGACCGAGAGCACGGCGTGAGCCACACGCCATACGCGGCCAAAGTGCGCTTCAGAAAACGGAATGCGCCGAGAGCTCAGCCAATCTAGACACTCAAAAGCCAGATAGAAGGCAACGACCGCCAAGAGCATCCAGCCCGCACCGCCTATCCAGGCACAGATGATGCGAGCTTTGTCGCCAAGGACAATCTCGGCCGAATCGGTGAGGTCGTAGCTGCGGCCAAACACCATGCAGACGGCAAAGAACAGCGACGGAAGGATCACCGAGGGACGCCAGGCGTCGCCGCGGCCAAAGAATACGTAGCGAAACGGCAGCGTGAGCAGGCAGGCAAGCGCAAGCAGCATGACCGCGTCGGTATGGCCGGCAAACGAGAGGAGCACCTCGTAGCACACGTACAGCATGCCCGAGGCTTTGGGGTCAATTGCCAAGACTGCGTTGCTCGACACCGGGGCAGGATCGATGGAAAACGCCGTGGTCGCCAACAGCGCGAGCAAAAATGCGATGAGCGTCTGCTTGGCGGGGTAGCGCTTAAACCAGACGATGCGGGCAGCGTCGCGCGCAGCCGTTGTGGAGAGGTCGGAATCCTTCACAGTCCGAAAGCCTTTCTAGAAACCTGCCAAAAAGGGACAGGTTTATTTTGGCAGGTTTTATCTGGGGAAACGTTACGGTTCTGTCATCGTTGTCCAGCGAACCACCACAAAGGCGCCTGTCCCCTTTTGGTGGTTTTGGTGGTTAGGCGTCCAGGTAGATGCGCTGGGGGCGATTGCGGTGTCGGGCGAAGATGATGAGCACCAGACCGGCGATCACGAGCGGCAAACTCAGCAACTGGCCCATGGTGATGACACCGCCCAGCAGATAGCCCAGCTGGGCATCGGGCACGCGCACGAACTCAACGAGAAAGCGGACGATGCCGTACCCCATCACGAACACGCCCATAAACGTGCCCTGGGGCAGCAGCGGCTTTTTGCGGCTGAGCACCTGCAGAATGCAAAAGAGCACGATGCCCTCAAGAAATGCCTCGTAGAGCTGGGAGGGATGACGCGGCATATCGCCCGCGGTGCCGCCAAAGACAACACCCCAGGGCAAATCGGTCGGCTTGCCCCACAGCTCGCCGTTGACAAAGTTGGCACAACGGCCCAGGCACAGGGCCAGCGGGGCGCCGATCACGGCAAGGTCGGCGACGGTCCATGCATCAAGCTTGTACATGCGGCACACGATGATGCCGCCGATAATGCCGCCCACCAAGCCGCCATGGAAGCTCATGCCGCCCTCGTTGGTGGCAAAGATCTCGAGCGGGTGGGCCCAATAGTAGCCATCGCCGTAAAAGACGACGTAGAA
>DBGFLF010000166.1:0-1614 GCA_048528725.1 Collinsella sp. | reverse complement strand
ATTCTCCCTATAGCTAAAATGCCGAGTTACCGTGCCTTAAAGGGCCTCTGCGCAGCGCTTGCAGATATGCGCGTGGCCGTTGTACTCGCCGACGGTGGTGCGGTAATTCCAGCAACGGTCACAGCACTCGCCCTCGGCAGCCTCAATAGCAACGGAAAGCTCCTCGCCCTGGGTCAGCTCAACATCGGAGACGATGTAGAACTCGGCCAGGTCGACGGCCTTGTCGCCGGTCAGCAGCGCATACATCTCGGCGGGAACGACCGCCTTGACGCGGACCTGCTGGCTCTTGGTGAAGGTGCCGGCGGAGCGGGCATCCTCAAGGGCCTTGGTCACGGCGCTACGAAGCTCGAGGGAAGCCTCGAGCACGCCCTCGAACTCATTGGCCTCGTCGACCGTGATGGGCGACTTGTACCAATCGAGCAGCGCTGCGTACTTCTGGTGATCGACGCAGCCGGCTGGCGCATAGGCCATGGCCTCGTCGACCGTGTAGGAAAGGATCGGCTGCAGGTCGCGCATGAGCATCGAGAAGAGCTCGGCCAGCACGGTCTGGGCGCTGCGACGCTCGAGCGAGCCGGGCTTCTCGCAGTACAGACGGTCCTTCAGGGCGTCGAGGTACACGTTGGAGAGCTCGGTAACCACGAAGTCGTAGAGTGCACGGTAAGCGCGCGGGAACTCGTAGCTGGCGTAAGCATCGTCGACCTCGGCCTGGACCTGAGTCAGGCGGGCAACCATGAGCTTGTCGAGCGGCAGCAGGTCGGCAAAGGCGACGCCATCGGTCTCGGGCTCAAACTGACCCTCGAGCTCGGAGAGCAGGAAGCGCAGCGTGTTGCGGAAACGACGGTAGGCATCGGACGTACGAGCAAGGATCTCGTGGTCGATGGACACGTCGGAGCTGGTATCGACGGATGCAACCCACAGACGGATGATGTCGGCACCCATCTCGTCGCAGACCTTGTTGGGGTCGATGACGTTGCCGAGCGACTTGGACATCTTGCGGCCCTGGCCGTCGAGGGTGAAGCCTTGCGAGACGACCGCCTTGTACGGGGCGTGACCATTGGCTCCCACCGAGGTGAGCAACGAGCTCTGGAACCAACCGCGGTGCTGGTCGGAGCCCTCGAGGTACACATCCGCCGGATACTCCAGCTCGGGACGATACTCGCAGACGGCCTTCCAGGAGACGCCGGAATCCCACCACACGTCGAGGATGTCCTTATCGGCCTTGAGATGATGGCCGCCGCACTTGGGGCAGACGCAGGCCTCGCCCAGGTAGCTCTCGGGAGCGTCGGTGAACCAGGCGTCGGAGCCCTTCTCGTGGAAGAGCTTGATGACGGCGTCGAGCGTGGCGTCGTTCATGACCTTCTCGCCGCAGTCGGCGCAGGTGTAGCTCGGGATGGGCACGCCCCAGTTGCGCTGGCGGCTGATGCACCAGTCGGGACGCTGCTCGACCATGGCACCGATGCGGTTGGCCGCGTGGGCCGGATACCACTTGACGTTCTCGCGAACCTCTTTGCCAGCCTGCTCACGCAAACCGGTCTTGTCCATCGAGACAAACCACTGGTCGGTAGCACGGAAGAGCACCGGATGCTTGCAGCGCCAGCAGTGCGGATAGCTGTG
>DBGFLF010000165.1:0-17010 GCA_048528725.1 Collinsella sp. | reverse complement strand
CGGCCTCGAGCTTGCGGACAGGGTCGAGACGGCATAGGATATCAACCGTATTCCAGATTGCAGGACGCCGGGCCGACTCGCTTCGGATCGGGCGCTACACCAACTTTCTCGACACTACCGGCTAAGCCGTCGATAAAGAATAGGGACAGCGATGCTGTCCCTATTCGCTCGCGAAGCTCGCTGCGCGGCCACGTACCGTGTCCTTGCCGCCGGCTGTGCCGTCGATTGATTCGCTCACTGCGTTCGCTGATTGATTGATGGACTAATCCGTTTTCTCAGTCACACCAGTCATGAGTGCAGCGATTGTCATGTCGAATCCGTTAGCAATTTTACAGAGGTTAGAAAGACTGACATTTCTTCGTCCGACCTCTATCGAGGCGTAGTAAGACCTGTCCATGCCGATGCGATTCGCAAATTGTACTTGAGAGTAACCAGACTTTGATCTTAATTCTTTGCAGCGTAGACCAAAGGATCGTTGTAGCGGCGAGATATCCATGACAAAAAGAGTCATGGATTGTTGTATAAAAGCCAACGGACTATATACAACAATCCCAGTTAAGGCGCATAATTATCTCTATTGGAAAGCACTCTGATGCCCAGTCGGATAGGGCACGGAAAAGGAATGGAACAGCACAATGACTCAGGGAAAGCATTTCGCTGCCGGTGGCAATCACTTCGCCGCACTGCCAAGCAAAAAGATTCACGCCCCGAAGGGGATCGCGCGTCTGACCGTCACCGCGGCGACCATGGCCGCCATGACCGGATCGAGCCTCATCTCACCGTTCACGGCATTCGCCCAGACCGGTGACGGGGGCACGCAGCACCCCGCCGTGATGTCGCCGATCGCCGCCCACGCCGGCGCGGCATCCGGTACCGGCGCGAAATCCGCCGCACAGACCATCGCGGACCTGCAGAAGGCGGTCGACGAGGCGAAGGCGAAGGAGGACGCCGCCAAGGCATCCTACGATGAGGCCGCCGGTCCCTACAACGAGGCGGCTTCCGCCCGCGACCAGGCCAAGGCATCCTACGATTCGGCAGTCAGCGCCGGTACGGCAGCCGACCGAGCGGCGATGGACGAGTACGCCCGTCAGGTCGCGGAGGGCAAGGACGCCGCCGATGCCGCCGGCAAGGACCTCGAGCAGGCGAAGGCGGGTCTCGCAGACGCCAAGGCGGATGCATCCGAGAAGGACGAAGCGTACCAGTCCGCCCTCAAGGCGGCCCAGAATGCCAAGGATGCCCTCGATAAAGCCAAGGCCGATGCCGTAAGCGCCACCCCGGAGGCAATCAGTGCCGCCGAGCAGGCCGTGCGCGACGCCACGGATGCCGTGAGCAGGGCACAGGCCGAACTGGACAACGCCAACGCGACGCTTGCCGATGCCCAGTCCAAGCTAGTTGCGGCCCAGTCTGCAAAGGATTCCGCCGATTCCGTCCTTGTCGCAGCCAAGCAGAACAAGGACGCGGTGGATGCGAAGGCCGCAGCCGCCAGCGCCGCCTACGAGAAGGCGAAAGCAGACCTCGCCGCAGCGGAGGCAGGCGCGAGCGGCCCGGAGTACGATGCTGCAAAACAGAAGGTCGCGGACGCGGAGGCAGCCCTCGCTGCCGCACAAGCGGCACAGTCTCAGTGCGAGTCCGAGCTCGAGCAGGCGCAATCCGCCGCAGCAACGGCACAGACCGACCTGAATGATGCCCAGGTGGCCCTCTCCGCGAAGCAGCAGGCCGCACTCGATGCCGAATCCGGCGTGAACGCCGCCCAGTCCGCACTCGATGCCGCGAACGCCGACCTCGATGCGGCCAAGCAGGCGAATGCAGACGCCCTCGTCAAGCTGGATGCAGCGAAGCAGGCTGTCAAGGATGCCGAGTCCGACAAGGCAGCCGCCGACGTAGAGCTCGCGAACGCCAAGACCGCAAAGGATACCGCTGACGCCGCCGTGACCGCCGCCCAGCAGAAGGTCGACGAGGCACAGGCGAAACTCGATTCCGCCGACGCGCAACTCAAGCAGGGGGCCATCGGCTTCTTCCGTGCCATGGGTGCCGATTCAGCCATCGAGATCATCCAGAACTGCACATACAAGGACTACACCGAGGTGGGGAACAGCCTCGACGCGACCAGCCTCGACAACATGCTCGCGGCAATCCCGTACATGAAGTCCATCAACGAGTACCGCAAGTCCGTCGGTCTCTCTGAGCTCCAGGTCACGTACAAGCTCATTGCGGCAGCGATTGCCAACGCGAACTATTCCGATGTCAAGTTTGGGCATTCCATGCAGTTTGATACGAGCGAAAACCTCGCATGGAACTATGGAACCGATCCGAAACCGCAGTGGGTGGACCAAGAAAAGGCTTTCTTCGATCAGGCGGTTCAGGAGCTCTATGGCGTCACCGGTCTAATCGGTAAGGATGCCGTAGACTTCTACAAGTCGCATAGTGGGATTGAATCCTATGTCAACCAGCATTTTAAGGTTGCTGGATATCCCGCAACTGTCGGTCACTACCTGCATGTCATCAGTCCTGAAATCGGCTATATGGGCATGGCGGTCTGCAGCAAGGGAACCATGAACGGCTGGAAGACCGACAGCTTCGATACCGCAAACCTGGGTTGGGCAGGCTCCGGTTGGAACATGAATCCCATGTCCGTCGACGAGTACGAGCAGAAGCTGACCTCCTATATCAACGGCCTCAAGAACGCCAAGAGCGCACTCGACGCAGCCAAGGCCGATCTCGCATCCAAGCAGCAGGCAGCCGCCGGTGCTGCCGCAACCGTCCAGCAGAAGCAGGACGCAGCGGATTCCGCACAGGCAGGTGTCGATGCCGCGAAGCAGGACGTCGCCGATGCCCAGCGTGCCGTTGATGCCACCAAGGCTGATGTCGCCGCCAAGCAGCAGGGCGTCACGGATGCCCAGGCCGAGCTTGATGCGGCGAAATCGGACCTCGATGCCGCCAACGCAGCAGTCGATACGGCAAAGTCGACCGTCCAGCAGAAGCAGGTCGCCCTTGATGCCGCCAACGCAGCCGTAACGGCCACACAGTCCAAGCTGGACTCCGCCAAGGCAGACGCCGCTGCCAAGCAGCAGGGCGTGAACGATGCGAACGCCGACCTCGCGAAGTTCTTCCAGGACGTCGCCGACGCCAAGAAGGCGCTCGATACAGCAAAGAGCGCCCATGACGCGGCGGCAGCCGACCAGGCCGAGAAGGCGGCGGTCCTCGCCGCCGCCAAGCAAAAGGCGGACGGCACCGCAAGCGCCCTCGCGGATGCCCAGCGTGCCGTCGATGCCGCAAAGGCCGACACCGGCGTTGCCGCCGACAAGCTTACCGGTTCCCAGACCGATCTCGAGGCCGCACAGTCGAATCTCGACATCCTCACCGGTCTTGCCGCGAAGCTCGCAGAGGCACAGCAGCGCGAGCAGGATGCAGTAAAGGCCGTCAATGACACCAAGGCCGCGCTCGATGCCGCGAAGGCGGATACCGCCGCCGCCGAGTCCCTAGTCTCCGCCGCCGAGCAGGCAAAGGCACAGGCAGACGCCAAGCTGGCGAAGCTGGACTCCATCGACGCCGGCGCGGCGATCGCTTCCGGCCATGACGCGAACGCGGATGACGCCCTCAACGCGCTTTTCGCCGCAGCAGTCGAGGCGCGTGCCAAGGTCGCGCCCGCAAAGGCAATCCTGGACGAGAAGCAGGCTGTGGTGGACGGACTCCAGCCCGGCTACGATGCGGCACTCGTCGCCTATGAGCTGGCGAAGTCCGACCGCATCGCAGCGGAGCAGGAGCTTTCCGATGAGATCGCACGACAGGGGGCAGAGGAGGCCGCAAAGCAGCAGGCGGCATACAGTCCGAAGCATCTCGCCGGCACGGAGACCGCCCAGCCCGGCAACCTCGCCCAGACCGGCGACCGCGCGGGACTCATCGGCGAGACGTTCGCCATCGGCGGTACCGTCCTCGTGGCGGCCGGCGTCTTCCTCGACCGGAAGAAGCGCCGCGAGCGGATGTAAAAGCGAGTCGGGCGTTGGATATCGGCTAGTGTCCAACGCCCGGTTTCATGGACAGGGAGATCGGTGTGAGAACAAAGGGTATTATCGTTGCGCTTCTGGTGTGCCTTTCGGCACCTCAACTTGGATGTGCCAGCGTTGCAAAGCAAGGAAGCGGCTCTACGGAAAGGGCCGCCACAGCGGTAAAGAATAAAGACAAAAAGAAGCCAAGCGAAGAAAAGGCGGCGCAAACCTCTGGAACCAAGAACGAGGAGAAGAAAGAATCCGACGACAAGGACCAGAAGTCCGATGACTCCAAGAAGGAGGATAACAAGTCTTCCGATTCCTCGAAGTCGGACAACAAGGGCGATTCCTCCCAGTCCAAACAGAATTCCGGCAATTCGCAGGGCTCTGGCAGTAATAACTCTACTTCAAACAGCGGTAGTCAGAAGAAGTGGATTGCCGAGCAGGGCCACTGGGAGACCGATTACAGCCAGGTCTGGGTGCCGAATGTGGTATATACGCGTCATGAACGTTACATTTGTAGTGCATGCGGTGCATCTTTCGATTCTATAGCCGCTTGGTCAGCTCATAGTGACGCAATGTGGGAACAAGGTCAAGACCATGGAGCATATATCAATGATTCGTATACCACCTCTGAGGACCAAGGACATTATGAACAGCAGGCTACGGGACAACATTGGGTTGTCGACGTCGCCGGCCACTGGGAGTAATGTGCATCGTTCCTCTCCTCTTACATTCGGTAAATGTTTATTTATTTGTGGGCGGCCGGTTCGGCCGCCTTTTTAGACGCCCAGTCTGGGAGCAAACGATAGGAAAGCAATCAAACGAGAGGCCGTTCCAAAAGAATCCGGCGGTGCCGGATTCTTCGGGCAAAACCTCCCGCAAATCGGTAAGGTCTTCCATCAACTTGCTCCAGCCCTCGCCCGGAGTCCGCTGCGCGGGACTTCAAATTCTCGGCATCCCTCGCATTCGTATTACCGCTCCGCTCTCGCTACAGCGAATCTCTAACACTCAGCATCCTTCGCGTAAAAAATTCGCTTCCGCTCACGGTCTCCGCTGACACTACGACACCGCGAAGCCTTTCGCTCGAAACGAGGCCTCTCATTTCGTGTCTACGCTCCGCTCCGCCCAATCGCCGTTCCGGTGATTGCAAGATTGGTGTTGGGCTAGATAAATGGGGCCATACTCGCCCCCTTTATCTGCCAACACATCTTGTTTATCACCTCTCACGGCGATAAAGTTAGAAATGAAGTTCGCCTTCATTTCTAAGGGAAGCGACGGCGTCACTTCAAAAAAACGACGCGACGTCAGTCGCTCCTAAAAAGGAAAGCAATCTCATATCGGTTTTTGAATCGGTGGCCTCACCGATTCGCTCTGCTTTCCTGGGGGGCATATGAGTTGCAAGCGTCCACACACCGTTAAGGCGACACTCACTTCTGAAGAATATGAAACGTTTTCCGCTTTGGCGGAAAAGGCAGGCATGACGAAAGCCGAACTCATTCGTTATAACTTGATCCATCGGAGTGAATCACTCGATAATCTAGTTTCCAAAAATGATGACGGTGGCCGCAGCAAAAAGCTGCAACCCGTTTCAGGTGATTCGGACGAAAAGCGCTCGAAGGTCATTTACGTTAAGGTCACCGATGGCGAGCACGAGGCGATCCGCAAACGGGCGGATATACTCGGTGCGACCGTCAGTGCGTATGCCCGCCGCGTGATGCTTGCCGGTAAAATCGAGAAGATCGATTTCGATAAAAGCCAAGTCGCGAAAATCTATCACGAGCTGTATCGCGAGGGAACGAACCTCAATCAGCTGATGTATTTTGTGAACGCCCAAGGGCTTCCCGCGTACAACGAGAAAGCTGTTTTTCGTACGCTTGAAAAGGTTTACCAGAACGCCCGCAAAGTCACTCTCTTCATAAGAGAGCTCGAGCGGCGCTATTTCACCGACGGCGGTGATCTCAATGACCGTTATTAAGCAGAAAGGTATTTCATCCGAACGCTACGCGAAGAACGTGCGCAAGTACATCAACGGAAAGCGTGCTTTGGCCCGCGGCGGCTGGAACCTCGCGAACGGAAAGTACTGGTTTTCCGAGATGGCTATGACGCGGAAGATGTTTCATCACGACAGGCCCGCGCGTGCCGGCGCGAAGAACATAACGATGCTTCATCAGATTCTCGCGTTTCTGCCCGAGGAGTGCAGCTGCAACGGAGGCAAGATGACCCCAGATGCGTGTATGGCCTACGCGGAGCAATGGCTTGCGAAGCACTATCCGCATCAACAAGTGATTGTCGCGTTGCATGAGGAAAGTGATAAGGCGGGAAAACGCTACGCAGTGCACATGGCGATTAACCGTACCGATTTGTTAACCGGCAAACGTTGCGAGACGGGTGGGCGACGCGGAAAGTACGAACGCGCTGCGTGGGTCCGTGAAATGGACGAGGCTTGGAATCTTACTCAACTTGAAAAGGGAAAGAAAAATTCGAAGATTCGTGATCGCCAGCCGCGCGACACAGAAAAGGAGATTATCGGTCGCGGTGAGTACAGTTATAAAAACAATCTGCGCGAGCTGATCCATCTTGCAATCGATGAAGGTCACCCAAAGAATATGGAGCAGTTCAAAAAACTACTTGCCTCATGGGGCGTAGACATTTTCATCAAGAACAATCGAGTCTATGCGACAGATCTCGATATCAAGGAGGCCGGCAATCCGAAGTGCACTTTCAATCTGACTCGACTCGACGGACGTTTCGCGGTCAAACAACTTGAAGCGGCGTTCGAAAAGAACATGTTGGAAGCCGAGCGAGCGTTGCCGTACGAGAAGCGCTGTGAGATTTACATTCAACGTCTTAAGAAGGCGTACTCGGCGTGGATCGAACAAGCGAAAGCGAGTAAGGGCGTCGCCTACAATTCATTCCCCAAATTCATCGCACCGAAGTGCGATGAGGACCTGCTCGAAGATCCGGCGGTTCGCGATGAGCTTCTTGCGCGTCGCGGTTACGCAAGGGAGATTCGCAACCGCTATGCCGGCGCCGTTCCCGATGCCGGCGATGATCGCGTTCGCGCCGCAGGTCGAGCCCATGGTGGTAACGTTGACATCTCGCCGCAGGTCGATCGCGCGGTCGACCGAGGCGATTACGCTCGCGGAGACACGCCTCGCTAGTTTTGGAAAGCCTATCGTCGGTGCCCTAGCGCACTGCCATCCAGTGCCGATTCTGCCATACTCGCAATTCGGCAAGGATAAGGAGTATGAATTGATCGGGGCTTATAGGACAAAATGCGTGTCTGCTTTAGGGGCATCGAACTGCGCCGATGCCCCTAAAGCAGACACGCATTTTGTCCTATAAGCCCCAAGGATGACGATTCCAATACGGACGACACCAAAACCGGCATCGACGGCTCCATGGACGATTCGGATTCTAAATAGGTCCTGTTAGTTGAGCTGCTTCTTTGCCGGATTCGTATGCGAAACCGCTATACCTGTGGCAATTGCCATGAGGCAGCTTGCGACGAGTCCGTACTCATACTTCAAAATGTTTGTTGCGGTCAGGGCGATAAGCACCACTGTCAGAATTTGCAGAATTATCTTTATTGCGAAGAGATTGATTCCTTGTTTGGCCGAAGTCGCTGAGTGAGTTTGGCTTTGTTGATTCAGGTTGTAGCTGACAACAAAAGCGATCAGTTCGCTTGATACGGGGCCGACTACATAGAAAAAGATCGCGTCAATGAAGCCTATAGTGTTGTAAGTGTTGTAAGTTGTTTCGCCGGAAAAAACAGCGTATAAAGCATATCCAAATTTTGGCTGATTCACGTATGAGTAGGAGAAGACCAAGAGCGTTACCAGTGCTGCTGCCATAAGTACATTCAAGACGATTCTTCTACCGCTCATCGGTCACTCCTTTCGAGTGCTGATAAAAATATATTAATATAATAACAGTTTTATCCAATAGGATTGGAGGAGTCATGGCAGTAAAATCCGTTATTCGTAAGTTAATGTTATTTTCAGCATCAACTGTCCTTTTATCAGCTTTTTTGGCTGTGACTCCATCTTTTGGTTTGACAGTAAATCACGATGTGTCTATCACCGCGTCTTACGCAGAAGTTTCGTTGTTTGATGAAATCTCTTTAGCAAGGCGTGCCATGCAAGAAGACGTCCTTGATACGTATTATTCGTTCTATTGTTTTAATAACGTTGCGCATAATATTCCCTTAAAGGATCCAACTTATAAGCGACTAACTTTCAAGAATAGCTACAGCCGTATTTATCCGGATACATGTCGAACAAGTTTTGTTTATACTTGCCCCACGTGCAAGGGTGACGGGCTTATGAAAGTATTTCAGTGCAACTACCAAACGCGTTGATTCGATTGTGGGTGGCTTATATGCATAGCATGAAGTTCAAAGCAATTCTAGGTTCTTTCTTCCTTTTTGTTTGTTTGTGTTTTCCGACTGCTGGCTTTGCGGACGGGATTGTCTGCAATATGAGAAACGATGTTCAGCCGGTTGCTTCTCTATCTAATGATCTCTCATATGCTTCTGGCACCACTGCTCGCCGTGCGAACAGCGAAAGGGTCTTGAATGTATATTGGACTTTTACGGGACTATTGAATGGTCGAGAAGTGAAAGATCGAATTGTATATAGGGATTACAAGTCGCTATCTTTTCCTAATTCCTATAGTACTCTAGCGCCAACTTGGGTTAATACTCGCGCCACCGGTTCTAACGGTGAATATTTTTCTCAGGTTCAAGCTACTGGGGTTGGATCCGTGGAAACATGGCGTTGCAACTATCAAATTAGATAATTTGATATAAACGTCACATCTAAATAACGTGCACTTTCGCTGGAGGGTCGCTGTTTGGCGGCCCTCTTTTTTGCACAGGCGCGGTGGGATGGTAATATCGGGTGGGAGTCAGCCGCTCTGATAGAATCGTCCTTGCTGTCGGCAGCCCTCGTGCCGGGCAGAGCCCTCCATTTGATGGGAGGTGATGCCCATGACCGATTTCACCGAGCTCGTGAAGCTCCTGACCGCTACGGTCTCGCTCCTCACGGCCCTTGTCGGCCTTTCCAAGGCACTCAAGCAGGGCTCGAAGCCCAAAAAGAAAGGCCACCGTCGCTAAGACGATGACCTAACTCTACTAAGCAACGGCTCTGCCCAGCTCACCACAACTTGGGCTGCCGTCGGCATCATTTTACCCTCCTGACGAGGAATTCGTCCATATTTCAAAAATCAAATCCTGTTCGCGCGTGGGCGTAAACTTTTAGTTGGGCAAATCCGGCAGATTGGAGCTTGAAACATGAGGGATATGCACCTCATGTCGCTCATAAAACGTCTCCTGACCTCGAAGGAGAACGTTTTTTAGCGACAGAAGGAGACATAAATATGATCTGGTTTACCAGCGATACCCATTTCGGGCATGAGAACGTGCTGAAGTTCACCGACCGCCCGTGGGAGACGATTTGGCAGATGAACGACGCCATCGTCGACAACATCAACGACAGGGTTGCCGTGGACGACGAGCTCTACATCCTGGGGGATTTCTCATTCAAGATGACCGCCCAGGATGCCTATGGGCTGCGCAAGCGGATCGCCTGCAGACGCATCCACCTCGTCCCGGGAAACCACGACAAGGACTGGACCCAGCCGGCGGTCGCGGGCGCGTTCACCGTGGAGCCGCCGATCTGCGTGCTCAAGATCGACGGGCAGAAGATCGTCCTGTGCCATTACCCCATTGCCGACTGGCAGGGCATGAGCCATGGATCGTGGCACCTTCACGGACACATCCACAGCAGCGGTGGCGCGTACAACGAGTTCAACCGCAAGCAGGGCCTTCTGCGCTACGACGTCGGTTGCGATGCCAACGGGCACTCCCCGGTGAGCCTCGACGAGCTGAGGGAATGGTTCGCCGGAGTCGACGAGCCGTGCGGCCGGGTGAAATGGCCCTGGTGGGTCAACGAGACCGGCGACAGGCAGGTCGAGCGCGAGCTTGCGGCGTACAAGAGGGAAGAGGCGATCCGATGACGGTCTATGTGACGGGCGACATCCACAGTGGGCTCGACATGCAAAAGCTCCGCGACTGGGAGCTTGGGGATGGCCTTACCGGCGACGACCATCTCATCGTTGCCGGTGACTTTGGCTTTCCGTGGAACTTTTCTGCCGAGGAATGCGCCGACATCGCCTGGCTGGAGTCGCGCCCCTACACGGTACTGTTCGTCGACGGCAACCACGAGCGCTTCGACCACTGGGGGGAGCGCCCCATGGAGCCGTGGCGCGGCGGGCTGACGCAACGTTTATCGGATACTTCGCCCATCCGCCGCCTCATGCGCGGGGAGGTCTTCGAGCTCGACGGATCGACGGTCTTCACCATGGGCGGTGCCACGAGCGTGGACAGGGAATACCGCGTGCCGTATTCCAGCTGGTGGCCTCAGGAGCTCCCGGACGAGCGCGATTTCGATACCGCGCGGACAAAGCTCGACGAGGTCGGCTGGAAGGTCGACTGCGTCATCACCCATACCTGCTCGACGCGCATGCTCTCGCCGACGCTCTACCCGGACCCAGGCTGGGAGCGCCCTGATGTGGACCGGCTGACCGGATTCCTCGACGAGCTCGAGGACCGCCTGGACTACAAGCGCTGGTATTACGGCCATTTTCACCGAGACGGCAACCCGGACGAACGTCATACCGTGCTGTACGACCGGATCGTGAGGATCGGGGACAAACTCCTGCCGTGGGGTTCGTTCTGATGGCTGTCTATGTGACAGGCGACGTGCACGGCAGGGCCGAGTACGGGGCCAGCAGGTTCACCTTCAGGTCTTGGCCGCTGGGCCGGACCCTGACGCGCGATGACGCGGTGATCGTGGCCGGCGATTTCGGCTTTGTCTGGGATGGATCCAACGCCGAGAAATACTGGCTCGACTGGTTCGAATCGAAGCCGTGGACCACGTGTTTCGTAGACGGCAACCATGAGAACCACCACGCCCTGGCAGAACTGCCGGTGCGGGAGTGGAACGGCGGGCTCGTCCATGAGGCGCGACCGCACGTGCTGCACCTGATGCGTGGAGAGGTGTACGACATCGCGGGGACCACGGTCCTTGCCATGGGCGGTGCCGCGAGCAATGACAGGCAGTATCGCAGGGAGGGGAGGAGCTGGTGGCCCGAGGAGATGCCGAGCGAGGAGGAGATGGACCACTGCCGCGCCTCGCTCAACCGCGTAGGCTGGAGGGCCGATTACGTGGTGACGCATGAGGCTCCTGCTGCCCTGGCCAGAGAGCTGTGCCGGGAGCGCGGACGTGAGTACCGTGGGGATCAGCTGCAAACCTTCCTGGGCGAGCTCGATGGGCGGCTCGACTACCGCGCTTGGTTCTTCGGGCACTACCACGGTGACGAGTGGCGTGACGACAGGCACCGTCTGGTCTATCGAGACATCGTGCCGATCGAAAGTGCTGCGCCCGGTTCTCAGTTCTAGAAACCCCCTAGAAATGCTCTAGAGGGTTTCTAGAAAATTAGATGCTATGTGGCCTACTCGCCCCTCATCTGGGTCATGACCTCGACCTTGGCCTCGGCCACGGCCGCCCGCTGTTCGGTTGCAGCGAGGCGGTCCTTGAGGGCGGCGACCTCGGCCATCAGGTCGCGCTGGGCCAGGAGTGCGTCGTTCAACTCGGCTTGGGCTTTCAGCGCGGCGTCACGCTCGCCGCGCAGGCGCTCGATCTCATCGACCATGGCCTCAGCCTCGGCGTGGAGCTGGACGACCTGCCTGTCGAGCTCCCTGGCATCGGTGAGATATCTGACGCTCGCGGCGTGGAGCTCGTTGTTCTCGAGCTCGAGGCTCGCGGTATCGAGCTCGAACTTCTCCTCGATGAAAGCGACCCTCTCATTGCAGTCGGCCTCAAGTCTTTCGTTCCGGTCTCTCGCCTCGCCGAGCTTGCGGTTGAATTCGTCGAGCTGGACCCTGAGCAGCGCGTTCTCGCTCCTGAGGTCGGCAGTCTCGCGCAGCAGCTTCTCCCGCCACGTCGCCTCGATCCGCTCGGCGGCCTCATCTAGGACGCTCTTCACGCCGTAGATCTCCCTGATTTTTCTCTCGTCTGCCATGGTGGGGCACTCCAATCAACAACGGCATGGCTCCGCCATGCCAAACGGCTGGGAACAATGCACGGCCGCTGTTGATTTGTGTTCGCCCTGCGATCGGTGAGTTCTAAAAGGCGTCTCAAGTCATGCGTTCACGCAGGTTTTCGGTTGGAGAAATACCGCACGTTTTCATGGTAACACGTGCCTTAAAGAACGGGCGGCCATATCGATTCGTTGTAAATAGCGTCTACGGCGTGTTGGTGGCAGGAGGTGAGGGCGTTAAAGATGTCGAGAATGATTGTGGGAGTATTTTAGATACAGGCATGAGAAAGGGTCGAATCGAAGTGTCTGGCCGGACGCCAATTGTCCGGGAACTGTTTCGGTTCGACCCTGCTTCATTTTACATCCGCGGCATGTTCTTGTGGGCATCCTGACGGTGACCGACTCTCACGACCTCGATAGTCGGTTTGTGGGCTTAAAGTTTCGGAGGCTCCCAAGCGTTTTCAATCGCGGCGCGGTAGATTGCGGCGTAATTAAGCATCCAGCTGCCATCACCAACTTTTTGAATATACCCCTTATCCTTCAGAGAGGTATAGGCCCGGGATATAGTGTTCTTACTCAGGCGGTAGTGATCCTCAATCCATTTGCTTTTAGCGCAGAAGCCCATGGGCCGTTTGTTTTTGGAAGGTTTTCCAAACTTCCATACAAGGCCAAGGATGAGACGCTCGGCGGCAACGGTGGTGACGCAGCACGCCCACTCGGGCACTGAAATAAAAATAGCCTTATCCATTTTTCCCGTAATCTCTCGTTGCTCAGTAGCATCATCGCTAAATATGTCGGAAATCGACGGAAGCTCGCTCATGTTTACCACCTAATCAAGGTGGGCGGTACGACCTTCAAACTGCTTGAAAAGCTCGTAGAACGAGCTTTCAAACATGTAATTAGAGCGATGGATCTGGATGAGCTTGCCGGACTCTCGCATAAACTTGCGTGCGGTGTTTTCGCTCCAGCCAGTGAGTTCGCGGATATCGTTAACGCGGAGCAACCGATCGCACTGAGCGGCACCAGTGGGGAAAGTCGGTGTGGACGCCTGAGTGCTAATCTTTGGAGTAGCCATGATGAGCTATCCTTTCAATGAGGGCCCTCCCTGTGCTTGTAAGACGTACCAGGTTCATAAGCACTTGGGGGGCCGGTTTCTATGACTACATGCGTAGCCATCTGACAGCTTTAGCATGTATTAAAACTCATTAGATGTCAATCAAATAAAGCATCTACCTGCGGAAACGGTATTATAGTACCGTAATATTATGAAATAAACGATGAATGAAAAACATGCTATTTCTCGCTTCTCTGTATATAGGCGTTGATGAAGGCTTCGTAGCCTTTAACTGCTTTTATTTCTGATTGTTGAACGAGGCTTGTATACGTTTTGAGCGTGATATTGGGGTCCGCGTGGCCAAGAATACCTTGCACGCTTCTAACGTCCGATCCGTTCGCCAGCATAAAAGTGCTTACACAATGCCTGAGCTGATGCGGGCAGATGCCCTTATATAGTTTTCCGCCAGTCGAATTGTTCGGCTCATAGATTCCAAGATTGCAGCTAACTGCGAAATCGCGAAACCAATGGTTGAAGATGTAGTTTTTCATGTGACAGACAGTAGGGATCCCTTGCTCGACAGCAATATCGCTAATGATAGGAGTGCTGCCAGTCTGGGACAGCCCCAGAGAGGCCAGGAGCTCTTTTTGTATGGCTGACCATGATTGAAGACGTTCGGCCAAGGTTTCTCCAACGGGGATTTTGCGTTGGCTTTCTTGTGACTTGGGTGCCCTCAGTTCATGGTCGTTGGTGTACTGCCTGTCAATTTTCAAGGTTTTATTGGCAGGGTCCCAATCGCGCCATTCGAGGCCCAGCATCTCGCCTTTCCGCATACCCGTATACACTAGTACTAGTGTACCAACAGCTTCGGCGGTGAGCTCAATGTGTTGAAGACGTGTGCATAGGGTAGCTACTTGGTCGATTGTCAGTGATTCTCTTTTGTTGCGTGGTCTGCGAACATGAACGGTAGCGCAGGGGTTTCGGTCAATTATTCTCTTTGCGACCGCATTCGACAAAATCTGACGCAGTTTCGCATTGATTCGTACAAGCTCTGATGGTTTGTATTTTCCCGTACGACGAGCTTCGGCATATGTTTCTTCGATTAGATCGGGAGTTAGCCCCTCAATTGTCTGAAACGCACCGAATAGGTCTTCGATATGCCTGCAATCGTACGCTTCTCTTTCATAGCTCGTTGGCGCAAGCTCGGTGTCCCTATTTTCATGAAAGGCCCAGCAGTAGGACGCAAGCAAAGTGGGCTTTTTAGTTTTAGTGATCGTGCCAGAGGAGTTGATTTCAGCCAGCTTGGCCTGCATCGCAGCCTTAGCTTCTGTTTTAGTCTTGCAACGAACTGTATAAGTTGGGGATCGTTTGTAGCGCCCCGTCTTAGGGTCCTTGACTCCAAGGGAAAAATAATAGCGATAGGTGTTAGGTGATCTCTTGTCTTTCCAACACGTGCCTCTTCCGCTAATTAGTGGCTGTTCTGACATCTTTGCGCTCCGTTTCTTTGAATAGTTTTCAACAATTCATTGAGTGCAGTTTAGCTAAAGCTGTTAGTAATATGTTTGTAAAAGCGTAGGCGCAGCTACCGGAGGCAAAAGACACAAACTGCTATGTTTATCTGCGGTTATATGATGTTCAATGATGCTTGATGAATGGTAGGGGGTAGCATTAAATCATATCTCCTAAAGCGGGTGTCGACGGTTCGAATCCGCCCGGGGGCACCAGGGAATATGACGGCGTCGCGGGAGCGGCGCCGTTTCTGGTTTGCGGGGGCCGCCGTGCTGCTCGCCCGTGGGGGACTGGCATCTGTTTCCTAGAGTGCGCTGCGGTAAATCTTTCTCGCGTTGTCCAGCGTGAGCTTCCTGAAGCTGCCGAAGAGCTCTCCGCGGTTGATCTTGAGGCCCGGAATCATCTTTTCGATATCGTCCTCGGTGACTCCGAACTCCGATAGCGCGCGCGGCATTCCCAGCGAGACGAAGAAATCCTGCAGCTCGTCGATGGTCGCTTCGACCGCGTACTCGATTGCCTGCTCGGGGGTTACCTCCACATCGAGCTCGTCCGCGTCCGAATCGATGGGTTCGATGCCAAGGGCCTGGGCGCTGAACTCCAGGAAGCGCTCAGGGTGCTCTCGCCATACGTAGCGCATCCAGGCGGGGAAGATGACGGCGAGGCCGGCGCCGTGCGTGATCTTGGTGTCCAGTGCGGATAGCTCGTGCTCAAGGCCGCGGCAGGTCCAATCGCCGTCGCGCAGGGCGTTATGGGCGAGCGTACCCACCCACATGATCTCGGCGCGGGCGTCGTAGTCATCGGGGTTCTCCATCACCTTGGGCGCCGCCTCCCTCGCGGCGCGCACTAGCCCGCAGGCGATGTTGTCGGTTACGCCCACGGCGGGCTCGCCGGAGAAGAGTCGCTCCATGATATGGGCGATCATGTCGGTCACTCCCGCGGCGGTCTGGCAGGCGGGCAGGCTGAAGGTCAGCTCCGGGTCGAGGAAGGCGATGGCCGGGCGGTTGAGGTCCGTGTTAATGCTGCATTTGAGGTGCTCCTCGTCGTTGCTGATAACGCAGGAGTTAGAGGCCTCGGAACCGGATGCGGGGATGGTCACCACGCAGGCGACGTCGATGCGGTCGGCGGGAACGGCGCGCTTGCGGAAGAAGTCCCATACGTCGCCGTCGTATACCGCCCCAGTGCGATGGCCTTCGCGCAGTCCATGACGGAGCCGCCGCCCACGGGCAGGATGATGTCGGCGTCGTTTGCCCGTGCGAGCTCGACGCCTTCTCGTGCCAAGCCTATTTCGGGGTTTGGACGCACCCCTCCAAGCCCGATGTGCTCCACGCCCGCGGCATCGAGCGATGCCCTCACGCGGACGAGCGTTCCGCAGCGAACTGCGGAACCCCTGCCGTAGACAATGAGCGCTCAGCGGTAGCCGGAGGCGGACAGAGTCCCCCAACCTTGTCGGTCGCTTTTCGCCCAAAGACAAAGCGGGTGGGGGAGTAGAAGGAGAAATCGTTCATGGAGCTCCAATCTGGCGTTTCGCCCTACATGCGCGGAGGAGTTTTTCGGGCGCATCGCCTGCGTTCGCGTCGCAATCTCGGCGGCGCGGTGCGGTCCGTGGATTCCATCGTATCGCCCGCGGCACCCCTTACCGACGATTGAGGCGAGTCTGCATTTCGCGGCGCGACGTCCACCTGGCGGACGATATCCGTTCGCGACACGTGGCCGTCCCGGTCGCAATAGCGTATGCGCACCGGGTTGCCGAGATGGGCCTGCGACCCCTTCTCCTGATGCGAGCGCGCGAGACGGGCGAGCAGCGGCGCGAGCACCTGCTCGACCGTCTCCTCCCGATACCACGCCGCCACGGGCAACCCGTTCACGTCAAACCCGTACGTTCGCCATGCCATTCGCCTCGCCGCCTTCGCCGAACGAAACCGCGTATCCAGACCGCCGGTCCCCCACCCAGCACTTCGACGAGCCTTCGCGCTCACTTCTGCGGTCGGGATGCGCCCGCGAGGCGCTCGGCAGGCAGCGCCATTTCCGCTCGCTGTGTCGAGCGCGAGTGTCGAGAAGTCGCCATATGCCACTCAGATGTAGCATGGAGTGCCGAAGTGCACGCGCCCGTGACGAAACACTGGCGCCAACCCGTTCCGCGCACCACCCCGCCCGTAAGGTGTGTGGCGAAAGGAGGACCAGCCGCATGAACATCCCCGAGACACAGAGCCTACCTCGATCGCATTCCGCACGAGCTTCTCTGACATTTCCGCCCATTACCACGTGGAGGTCCCCGTCGCGGAGATCGCCTACGCATACGACTACATCAATTCCCGGCATGCCCCGCGCAGGCAGGCCACGCCGAACGATGGGCCC
>DBGFLF010000164.1:0-2520 GCA_048528725.1 Collinsella sp. | reverse complement strand
ACTGCACGATTGCATCAAAGTCGGCCTGTGCGTGGTTGTCCACTCGTAGTGCAACGCGCGCATTCCTACAACGTGGAACCGCTGCGACCAATCTAACAGTTCCGAAAGAAACCGTTCTATGCGCCCACCCCAACCGGTGGGCGCATATAATTATCGAGGTTCTTTCTATAAAGGAGACGCTATGCCGAATGTCCCCACCATCACCCAGGGCCCGGATGATACCGAGCACACGACCGAAGGTGCCACCGAAACGATTCCTCTGATTACAAACGTACATGCCGATAAGCAGAACGGACGCGCGAACGATGCGGCCGAGATTTCCGATGAAGAGGCATACGCCAAGCTCAAGGCAAAACGTGCCGAACGTCGGCGCAAAAAGCTGATTCGACGCGGTATTGCCGCCGGCGTCGTGGGTGCCATCGCGCTCATTGCCATTGTCGCAACCCTTGTTATCAATGCGCAGCCACAGGGCGCTAGCGGGCCTGTGACCGACATGGTGACTGAGGGCACGTTTACCACAACGGTCGAGGCGAAAGGCCAGCTCAAACCCATTTCGTCCTCAGTGGTCTCCCCTTCTGTCGACGGCACGGTCGATTCGATCAACGTGCAGGCAGGCCAATCCGTCAACGAGGGCGACGTGCTTATGACCATTAAAAACGACGAGCTCGATCGCAACGTTGCCGAGGCGCAGCGTGCAGTTGCAGCCGCTCAAGAAGACCTTGCCAACGCGCAGAAAGCCGCAGCTGCCGCGCAGGCCACCCCAACGACGGACGTCGATGGAGCTTCCGCAGCGGCTGGCGTCTCCGCGGCATCAACGGACACGAACGCCGTATCGGCCGCGCAGCGCAGCCTCGCTTCGGCCCAGGCAAACCTCGACCAGGCGAACGCCAAGGCCGCTAGCCGTACGGTCACGGCCCCGAGCTCGGGCAGCATCGTGGAGCTCAACGCCAAGGTGGGCGCCACGGTAACAGGCGGCATGATCATGGGCGAAAGCGATACGAGCGGCGGCAAGCAGTGCATGCAGATCGCCGACCTGTCCAAGATGAAGGTGACCGTGCAGGTGGGCGAAAAGGACATCGCCAAGATCGCCGTTGGGCAGAGCGCCAACGTCACGTATCCCGCGTTTCCCGATATCGTGAGCCAGGGCACCGTCACGGCTATCGCGTCGGTGGCAAACTCCGACGCCGCCAACGGTGGCGGCGGCAGCGTAACCTTTAACGTCGACATTCTCATCGAGGCGCCCGACGCGCGCCTGAAGCCGGGCATGACGGCCGAGGTATCGGTGGTGACCGAGCAGCTCGACGACGTGGTGATGGTGCCGACGATGGCGCTCATGACCGAAGACGGCGAACACTATTACGTCAACGTGGCAACCGATGACGAGGGCAAGCAAACCCATCGCGTGAAAGTGGCCGTCGTGACGCAAAACGACAACGAAGCCGTAGTCGGCAAGACACAGGTCAAGCGCGACGACCAGGGCAACGAGATCAACCCCAACGTGCCGGTTACCAAGCTGCGCGATGGCGACACCCTCGTCATGGACACCGGAGCGGACGCAACGGCTGACGGCGGCTACGGCGCGGATTCGGGCAGCATGTCTACCGACGAGGGTATGTAATGCGTCCCGTCATCGACATTCGCAACGTGCACCGCATCTTTGAGAGCGAGGCCGGCTGCGCCCATATCCTGCACAACGTGAGCCTTGCGGTGATGAGCGGCGAATTCGTCGCTATTACCGGCCCTTCGGGCTCGGGCAAGTCAACGCTCATGAACATCCTGGGCTGCCTGGACAAACCGACGGCGGGCGACTACTACCTGCAAGGGCTCAACGTGGCCGAGCTTGACGATGACGAGCTCACCGAAGTTCGCGCCCTGAGCATTGGCTTTGTCTTTCAGAGCTTCAACCTGCTGCCGCGCCTGTCGGTTATCGAAAACGTCATGCTGCCGCTGGCCTACACCAATGTGCCCCGTAGCCAGCGCGAAATGCGCGCCGTGCACGCGCTGCAGGCCGTCACGCTGCCCGTCGACCACTGGGACCACCGCATATCCGAGCTCTCGGGCGGCCAGATGCAGCGTGTCGCCATCGCGCGCGCCCTCGTCAATGACCCGCCCATCATCCTGGCCGATGAGCCGACGGGAAACCTAGACTCCGCCACTGGAGCGCTTGTGATGGAGACCTTCCATAGGCTCCAGGAGCGCGGCAAAACCATCGTGCTTATCACACACGACCCCGGCATCGCCGCCGAGGCCGACCGTGCCGTGACCATCCGCGACGGTCGAATTCACGACGGCGCGTATATTCCACATGCACCGCGGACCCTGCGCAGCGCCGTAGATAGCCTGCCCATGATTTCCGCCTCCGCCAACCCGCCGAAAGGAGTGGTGGCATGAGCGCCCGCGATCTCATCCAGGAAGCCCTTCACTCGCTCGAAGCCAACAAGGGGCGCAGCCTGCTCACCATCCTGGGCATTGTCATCGGCATCGCCTCGGTTATCGCCATGACTTCGCTCATCGGCGGTA
>DBGFLF010000163.1:0-11051 GCA_048528725.1 Collinsella sp. | reverse complement strand
GCCATCGGCAAGCTCGGCGTACTTAGCCTCGATATCGGCGACGTAGTCCTCAAGCTCAGAGTGCTCGGGATAGGGGTTCTGGCCCGCCTCGAACAGGGCGGCGCGCTTGGCCAGGCGGGTGGCGCGCTCGTCGTTGAGCGTCGATGCCTGATCGGCGGCGTTCTGGTTCTCTGCCATAAGTTAGCTCCTCAAACTAAAACGCTCCCCAGGATTCGGTCCCAGGGAGCGAAAACATACCTTTACGCGGGACCGTGGTCTAGCGTGCGATCTTGGCGATGGTGTAGACGCGAGTCTTGCCGGAAGGCGTAACGACCTCGACGGAATCACCCTCGCCGTGACCGATGATGGCGTGACCGACCGGAGACTCGTTGGAGATCTTGTGCTCGAGCGAGTTGGTCTCGGTGGTACCAACGAGCGTGACTTCCATGACCTCGCCGTTGGGATCAATCAGCGAAACGGTGGAACCGATGGAGACGGTCAGATCGCCCGTGGTGGCAGCAACCTGAGCGTTGGCAAGAATGGCCTGGATCTCGGCGATACGAGCAGCATTCTGGGCCTGCTTGTCCTTGGCGGCATCGTACTCGGAGTTCTCCGAAAGGTCGCCGAACGCGCGGGCTTCCTTGATGTCCTCGACGATCTCCTTGGCGTAATCGCCCTCACGCCAGGCGAGCTCCTCGACGAGCTTCTGGCGGCCCTCAGCGGTCAGTACGATCTGGCTTGCGTCCATACGGATATCTCCCCAACTCTGATCAAACAATCAACTGTCAACAAAACGAAAAAGACCGGCTAGCCTGCGGGCAAGCCGGTCAGGTGCTCACCCCAAAGGGATGGGACTACTCTGCGTCCGCGTCGCTGTCCTCTGCCTGCTTCTTCTTGGCAGCAGCGAGCTTGGCCTCGAGCTCAGCGATCTCCTTGTCCTCCTCGGACTGCTCGACCACGACCTCCTCGGCCTGCTTGGTCTCGGCCTTATCGTCGCCCTCCATACCCTCGCGGATATTCTTGACGGTAGAGCCGAGGGACTTGCCGAGCTTCGGCAGGTTCTTGGGCCCGAAGATAATCAGGACAACGACGAGAATAATGATGAGCTCAGGAACCCTCAGTCCAAACATGTAGACCTCCACAATACAGCGAGACAAGCTCGAATGAGTATACCGCGGGTATCGCGGTATCACAACACTAGCTAAAAAAAGGGACCGCAAGAAGCGGTCCCTCCTCATGCTCTGGTCGGGTTGACTGGATTTGAACCAGCGACCCCTGCGTCCCGAACGCAGTGCTCTACCAAACTGAGCCACAACCCGTTAGCTCGACTATAGTAACAAAGATTTTCGCCGCGTGCTAGAGAAATTTTTATTTCTTTGGCGCGTCAATTTGAACCGTGTTGGGAATAAGCTCAGTCGCGCAGGCCCACCAGCCATTTTGCTGGGCAGCATCGGCAAGCCTTTCGGCCGTGGCGGCGGTGTCGCAAATGGCAAATGAGCAGGCACCCGATCCGCACACATCTACAGCAACGGTGCCGTCCTGTTTACGCAGCCAATCGAGAACCATTTGAATCTGCGGCTCCATCTGTGCGGAAATGACACCCAGGTTGTTATGGATGAGCGCATATGCCGTCTCGGCATCACCAGCATGCAAGGCAGAAGCTATCGCGTCGGGCTTGTCTGCAGGCACCGGAGCCTCGTCAAAACGTCGATAGGCTTCAATTGTCGAAACGCTTGTCTCGCGCGGCTTGACCAACACGACGGGCGTTGCGGGCAGCGCGGGATACTCAGTTGCCAGCACGTCTCCCCCACCTACGTAGAACGCAGGGCTCGCGTGCAAAAAGAACGGGACGTCAGCACCAATGCCCCGCGCAATATCGTCGAGCGCTGGGTCGGTGCGATCAATGCCCCAGAGCTCCGCCAAGGCGACAATGACCGCGGCCGCATCCGTCGAGGGGCCGCCCAAGCCAGCGCACAATGGAATGCGCTTCTCAATCGTCACGCAGATGTTTGCCTCGCGACCATAATGCTCGGCCATAGCAACCGCAGCCCGATACGCCGTATTCTTTTGCATGGGAAAATCTGATGCTGGAACCGTCTGGACGGTCAGCGCCTGCGCCGGCGTGACCGTCACGGTATCGGAAAGACCGACGGCTGCCATCAGGGAATCGACCCTGTGGTAGCCGCGGTCATCGCGCTCGGTATGAACCCCCAGGTAGAGGTTAATCTTTGCCGGCGCGGAAAGAGTCAGGGACCGATCGGTCACCGTTAATGCTCCTCGAGCTGATTGCCGAGCGGGGTAAAGATGTGCTCGCCGCTCTCGGGGTCGAACAGCTCGACCTGACCGGTGAGGACATCGATATACTGGTAGGACTGACGCGACTTGCGGCCACGGCGCTCGTCGACCTCGACGATAAAGACTGCCGGATGGACGCTCTTGATGGTGCCCATGCGCTCGACGACGCGGGTGCGGCCCATGTTGGCCTTCACCTTAACGCGATCGCCCACCATATCGGTCAGCTTCTCGTGGATGTCGTCGACGTGATTGACTTCCATCTCTTCCATGAACAGGGCCTCCAGAAGGTGCAATTCAAAAAGGGGATAATACCCCTAAGATAGACAAAACTCTAATACTATAGCACCCTGCTGCCGCCAAACGCAAGTAGCTAAAAAAGCCCGGTCTCGAATACGTACCAGACGACAACCTCGCATGACCAGTTGTTACGCGGTTTGGTAAAACCGCGTAACCTAAAGGTTGTCGGTGTCCAAGACGATGGTGAATGGGCCGTCGTTGACCAAGTCGACTTTCATATCGGCGCCAAAAATGCCGTGCGCCACGTGTTCGACATCTTGACGAACGAGCGTCAGGAAGTACTCGTAGAGCTCGTTGGCAACATCGGGTGCGCCGGCATCCGTAAACGACGGACGGCGACCGTGGCGGCAGTCGGCGAACAGCGTGAACTGCGACACCACGAGCACCTCGCCGTCGACATCGGCAAGCGCCAAGTTGGTCTTGCCGTTCTCGTCCTCGTTGATACGCAGCCCGCGGAGCTTGCCCCACAGCTTGTCGGCCTCGGCACGCGTATCGCCATGGCCCACACCCAGCAGCACCAGGTAGCCGCGTCCAATGCGGCCCACGCACTCGCCGTCGACCGTCACGCCGGCGTTGAGCACGCGCTGCACCACCGCACGCACGGTCTACTCCTCGCCCGTCAGCTTGGCGGACAGATGCTCGAGCGCGTGGAAACGATGGCTGATGGCGTTCTTCTCGTCAGCCGTCAGCTCGGCCATGGTCTTGCCCGGCGTGTCGACCGGCAGGAACAGCGGGTCATAGCCAAAGCCGTGATCGCCGCGGCCCTCGTGTGCGATAACGCCCTCGCAGGCGCCCTCGCCATAGGTGACCAAGCCGTCCGTGTCGATGAGCGCAACGACGCTCATAAAGCGTGCGGTGCGGTCCTCATCTGCCACGCCTTCCAGGTTAACGAGAAGCTTGGCGTTGTTGGCGGCATCGTCGCCGTGCACGCCCGCATAGCGCGCGCTATACACACCGGGATCACCGTCCAGCGCGTCGACGACCAAGCCCGAATCGTCGGCAATGGCCATAAGGCCCGTCTCCTCAACCGCGGCTTGGGCCTTGATGATGGCGTTCTCCAAAAACGTCGTGCCGTTTTCCTCGGGATCCTCAAAATCACCCAGCTGGCCGAGCGCCACAAAGCGCACCTCGGGCATGACCTTGCCCAAAATGGCCTCGATCTCGGTGAGCTTATGGGCGTTGCCCGTTGCCACGACGATGGTCGCCGCCGGGTCGAGGGTGTCGATGTCAATCTTCTCAAGTGCCATGACTGGCCTCCTTGTCTCTATAGCAAGCCGCGTGAGGGGCGTTTGGGCACTTGACCTCTCCCCTCTCAGGCGATCGGACCTTTCAACGCAGCATTTCAGCAGATAAAACCTACCAAAATAAACCTGTCCCTTTTGGCAGGTTAGGCGATGGCTTGGCGCTGAAGCTCGATGAGCTCGGCGATACCCTTGTCGCCCAGGTCGAGCAGGGCGTTGAGGCGTTTGCGGTCAAAGGGCGCCTGCTCGCCGGTGCCCTGGAGCTCGATCATCTCGCCGGTGTCGGTGGCGACGAGGTTCATGTCGACCTCGGCGTGGCTGTCCTCGGAATAATCGAGGTCAAGCAGCGTATTGCCGTCGACAACGCCCATGGAGATGGCAGCCACCTGGCCGATAAGCGGGATGCGCTCGATCTTGCCCGCCTCGACCCACATGGCGAGGGCGTCGTGCAGCGCCACCCAGGCGCCGGTGATGCTCGCTGTACGCGTGCCGCCATCGGCCTGAATCACATCGCAGTCGACGGTGACGGTGTACTCGCCGAGCGCCTTCATGTTGACGACGGTACGCAGGCTGCGGCCAATGAGGCGCTCGATCTCCATGGAGCGACCCTTGCGGTTGGCGTGCTCGCGCTTGCAGCGCTTGCCGGTCGACGCCGGCAGCATGGCGTATTCCGCGGTCACCCAGCCGGCCTTAGCTCCCTTTCGCCAGCCCGGCACGCCCTCCTCGATAGTGGCGGCGCACAGCACGCGCGTGTCGCCGAACTCGGCCAAACACGAGCCGTGGGCGTGCTTCATGACACCACGGGTGAGCTTAACGGGGCGCAACTCGTTGGCGGCGCGACCGTTGGCGCGGTTGACCTGCATGTACTCCATAGAAATTTCCTTTCGGCAAAAGATGTGGCGAAGGCTTTGGCGGCTGCCTTACATCTATTTCAGCTCATCGATATCGATATGTTCGATGCTCTTGAGCGGCTGTCCAAAGATAAAGCTGCCCGCCACCGCAAACTCGGCAATGTTATCGGCCGTCGTGGCAAAACGATGCTGCGGCTCGGCGGCGTCGCCCGCCAGCTGCTCGCGGCGCGTGAGGATATCGGTCAGCTCGCGCGTGGTCTCCTCGGCGGAACTCACGACGCGCACCCCAGGCCCCAGCGCATGCCGGATAGGTCCCACCAACAGCGGAAAATGCGTACAGCCGAGCACCACGGTATCGATACCGTGGTCGCGCAGCGGCTCAACCGTGGCACCCACCAGCGCACGCACGGCAGGCGTATCGAAGATGTCCTCGTTCTCAAGCCACTGTTCCTGCAGATGTGCACCCGAGGCGAGCTCGTGTTCGACAACCTCGACAAAGCTCGAGGCAGGACAGCCGTATACATCGACGCCGGCATCCAGATCCTGAATGGCGCGCGTGTAGGCGCCCGAGCGAATGGTGAGGTTGGTGGCGAGCACGCCCACGCGACGCGTACGCGTGCTGTTGATTGCTGCACGGGCACCCGGCGCGATCACACCGATCACGGGAACGTCGAGCACCTGCTGGGCCAGACGCAAGGCCGCAGCGGTCGCCGTGTTGCAGGCGATGACCATAATCTTGACGTCGTGCTTCGAAAGCCAACGACCCGCCTGCAACGCAAACGAGCGCACCTCATCCTCGGTGCGCGTGCCGTAGGGGCAGCGCTTGGTGTCGCCAAAGTAGTAGACGGACTCGTGCGGCAACGCCGTCGCAATCGCGCGCGCAACCGTCAGACCGCCCAACCCAGAATCGAACACGCCAATCGGGCGCGTGTCACCTGCCGAATTCTCGATATCGGACATTACCTCACCAGTCTCTCTCGAAAAGACATGTCCAAGTGCGGCGACGCCGCGCTACGAACGCGCCGCGACCAGCAGCTCTGCCGTCGCCGCCCAACCATCGACAATTTTGCCGCGCGTAACGAAAGCGTTCTCGCAAGCAGCCAGGAACTCGGGCGCGCCGGCGCTCGTCAGGCCATTCTCGACCAGGCAGAACGTGCCCACGTGATCGGCCATGTAGAAGTCGGACTCGGAATCGCCGAGCGCGAGCGTCTCCTCGCGCTCGATCCCCAGGTGCTCGCAGAAGCGCGCGATGGCAACGCCCTTGTTGAGACCCGCGGGGTTGATGTTGAATGCGCGACCGTCCTCGACGCGATCGAGCTCGAGCGTCGTCGGCTTGGACAGGTGAGTCAGATGGCCGTTGCAAGCCCAGATCAGACCGCAGCCGGCCTCGTCCAGGATGGCCTGAACCTCATCGTCGGGCACATCGCCGCGCATGCCGACGGTGACCTCACGGTATTTGTAGCCGGTCGACATGTCGTTGTGATACTCGATCTTGTGCGGCCAGCGGGCGAGGATCTTCTCGCACACGCCGGTCTGCTCGATCACCTGGTGCGGCGTGAGGCCGCAAGAGGAGTCGTAGGGCATGTCGCCGGTCAGATACTCCCAATCGTTGGCTTTGAGGTCGTACATAACCAGACCGCCCATCTCGCCAATGTAGGAGTTGAGGCCGAGCACGCGCGCGTCCTCGTGGATCATGGTACGGTTGCGGCCCGAGGTGGGAACCACCTGAATACCAGCGCGAGCGAGCGCCACGACGGCCTCGACGAGTTTGGTCGAGGGGTTGCCGTCGTTGTCGCGCAGCACGCACGAGCCGGGTGCAAGCATCGTGGCATCCAGGTCGGTAAAGACGTACTTGACCTTGGCCAAGCGCTCGCGCATCTCGCCCGAAAGCTCGGCGACGGTCGGCAGGGTATTGTGGGACATGGTTACTCCGTTTACGTAGAAGGGTTTGGACTTGGACGGCATGTTTTGATTGAGGGAACACGCTTATGGCGACAGCGCACTCAGGGCGCCGCCGCCATCATGGTTCATTAGTCAAACTGGGCAACATCGATCAGGCGATTGGCCAGCGAAAGGTCGCTCTCGATGGGCACGAACTCGTCGCCCACGTGCATGAGCTCCTCGTCACCCTTTGCCAGCAGCAAGACAATGGTGGGAGCATCGGGGTTGACGTACTCCTCGCGCGCCGCCTTGAACGCCGCATGCACAGCGGCTTCGCGATCGAGGATGATCTTGTTCGGCGTATCGTCGGGAACATGTTCGGCAAGCTCGCGACAGACCTTCATCGGGTCCTCGTGAGCCGGGTCCTCATTGGCAAAGATCATCAGGTCGGAATACGGTGCGGCCTCGCGCGGAAGCTGCTCGCGGCGCTCCTGCGCCTTGCCGCCGGCAGCGCCAAACACCGCAATGACCGGACTAGCGGGAAACGCGCGCTTGACCGACGAGAAAAGCGAGCGGAACGAAAGCTGGTTGTGCGCGTAGTCGACGACACAAATCACGCGGCCGTCCTTCGACTCCACGACCTCCATACGGCCCGGCACACGCAGTTTTGAGAGGCCCTTCTTGATAGCCTCGATACCGATGCCGATCTCGCGCGCAGCGGCGATAGCGACCAGCGCGTTTTCCACGTTAAAGTCGCCCGCGATACCCAGCAGGACCTTCTCCCCCGCCTCGGGCTCGTCGGCGCTCATGCCGTGCAGGTTAAACTCGATGTTAAAGCCGAGCATGCGGACATCGCTCGCCCACAGGCTTGCCTCGGGATGCTCAACGCCAACGGTCACCAAGCGCTCGGCCGTCGACGCTGCCTCCAGCACACGGTCGACCTCTTCGGTGCCCAGATTCACCACGGCGGTCTTTGCCTGGTCAAAGATCCTGAGTTTGCTCTCAAAATAATCCTCAAACGTGGGGTGTTCGATCGGCGAGATGTGGTCGCGGCCGATGTTGAGGAAGCACGCCACGTCAAACGGCAGATTCTCGACGCGTTGGTACTTGAGCGCCTGGCTCGAAACCTCCATGACCATGGACTGGCGACCGGACGTGCGACAGTTGGCGATATGGCGCCAAACCTCGGGGGCCTCGGGCGTAGTATTGGTGCTCTCGTAGCACTCGATGCCATCGTCGGTACTCACCGAGCCGATCATGCCGCAGGACTCGCCCGCCGCTTTGATAATCGACTGGAGCATAAAAGCGGCCGTGGTCTTTCCCTTGGTGCCGGTGATGCCCACGATCTTGACATCGTGGTCGGGACGATCGTAGACCTCCGGCGGCAACAAGGCCATGGCCGTGCGAACGCTGTCCACGACCAGCATCGCAGCACCGCTCTCCTGCGCCAGCGGCTCCAGAGACTCGACCAGCGACTCCTCGCACACAAATGCGACGGCGCCCGCATCGAGCGCCATGCGCAAAAACGCGGGCTTAAAGGCAGCACCTTTGCAGAAGAACACGTCACCTGCCGAGACCGCGCGCGAATCAAACGAGCAGCCGGTCACGGCACGCTCGTCAACCTGCTCTGATGCGCGCAGCTCGCCGCACACGTCGAGAAGCTTGGCAAGCGTATCGACCGTGGTCACGGTCGCGGAATCCGAATGGTGCATCTTTCACCTTTCTCAGCCATTTGGCAGGGACGGTTTTTATAGTAACTGAAACGCACCCACGCAAAAACGGCTCCCGGAGGAGCCGTTACGCGCAGGCGTTCGTAAGCCGAGGCTAGGCAGCCTGAACAGAAGGCTGGCCCTCGTCGATAAAGAAGCGCTTGTACCACACTAGGAACACGAGCGGCGTATAGATCTTGCGCTGGAAATCGCCCTTGCCCGCAAAGTGCAGATCGAGCAGGTGCATGAGCTCGTCGGTATTGAAGAACTCGCTTGCCCACGGCGCGGTGAAGTACTCCTTGACATAGTCGTACCACTTTTGCTCGCGCAGCCAGTAGACAATCGGCACCGGGAAGCCCACCTTGGGACGGGTGGCCCACTCATCGGGCAGCGATTTGTTGGCAGCGTGGCGGAGTACCTGTTTGTTGCCGTTCTCGTTGATGCGGTAGCGGTCGGGAATGTGCTCGGCGAACTCCATGACTTTGCGGTCCAGGAAGGGCACGCGCAGCTCCAGCGAGTGCGCCATGCACATCTTGTCGGCCTTGAGCAGAATGTCGCCCGGGAGCCACATGTTCATGTCCAGGTACTGCTTCTTGACCAGTTCGGGCTGACCCTTCACGCGTGCGTAGATGGGTGCAGCGAGCTCAAAGGCGCCATCGCCGGTGTTGTACTCGGGCTTGAGCACGCCGTCGACCTCGCGCTCCGGCCATACCAGAGCCTGTCCCAGGAACGACTTCTCGGGGATCTCGGCACCCTTGACCAGGAAGTTATGTCCCTTGAAGTACGGCATATGCAGCGCCAGGTTACCGAGCGCGCGACGGATGGGCAGCGGCACCATCTTTTTGTACTTGCGCACCGGGACCGTGTCCTCGTAGTAGGCGTAGCCGCCAAAGAGCTCGTCGGCGCCTTCGCCCGAAAGCACGACGGTAACGTCCTTGCGGGCCATCTCGGCCAAGAACCACAGCGGCACGGAAGACAGGTTGGACTGCGGCTCGTCCATGTGATACTGGATGTCCTCGAGCGCACCGAAGAACTCGTCGGCGGTAATCATCTTGCGAACGTTCTCGACGCCGAGCTTATCGGAAAGCTCCTTGGCGTAGTTGGTCTCGTTGAAGTTCTTGTAGTCAAAGCCCACCGAGAAGGTCTTGTCGGGCATGAGGCAAGCGGCGATGTAGCTGGAGTCGACGCCACCGGAGAGGAACGACGCGACCTTGACGTCGGCGATGCGATGGGCCTCGACGCTCTCGTGCACGACCTCGTCCAGCTCGTCGACGTACTCTTCGAACGGCTTCTCGACGGCAGAGTAATCGCAATCCCAGTAACGCTCGATGTTCATCTTGCCGGTCGGGATATCGACGGTAAAGTAGTGCGCCGGCGGCAGCTTGTAGACACCCTCGAAGAAGGTCTCCTCGGTTGCCGAATACTGCAGCGTCATGTACGGACGCAGGGCCTTTTTGTTGACCGCCTTGTGGAAGTGCGGGTAGTCCAGGAAGCTCTTGATCTCGGAGCCAAAGAGCACGCCCGGAGCGCCGTCGCCCGCATCGGCCATGGGATAGTAGTAAAGCGGCTTGATGCCAAAGATGTCACGGGCGCCAAAAAGCTTGTTCTTCTTTTTGTCCCAGATGACGAAGGCGTACATACCGCGCAGGCGATCGAGGACGGCCTCGCCCCACTCCTCGTAGCCGTGCAGGAGGCTCTCGGTGTCGGCGCCGCAATGGAACTTGTAGCCCTTGGCTTCGAGCTCGGAACGGAGTTCTTGGAAGTTGTAGATCTCACCGTTGAAGACAATGACGACGCTGCCGTCCTCATTGGCCATGGGCTGAGCGCCGGCCTCGGTCAGGTCGAGGATCGACAAGCGGCGGAAGCCGAGGGCAACGCGGCCGTCGATAAACTGACCGCCCATGTCGGGACCGCGATGGACGATGCGGTCCATCATCTTGGTGAGCACCTCGGATTGGTTATCCGTCCCACCGACAAAACCGACAAAACCGCACATATACTATCCCCTCTGCTGTTGCTGGGCATCAAATCGAATCAGTAGCTTTTGAGTATACCCGAGGGCGTAAAGAGGGGCGGAATGTTCAGGCAATCTCAACTGAATCAGCTCCGCTGCGACACGTGCCAGTTACCTTTAATGGATATGAGATGAATGAGGCGATTGTTTTGCTATACTCTCTCCGCACGGGCGATTGGCGCAACGGTTAGCGCAGGTGCTTTACACGCACAAGGCTGGGGGTTCGAATCCCTCATCGCCCACCACTGAATTGGAAACGGTCCTCGCAAGGGGACCGTTTTTTGTTTGGGCCCAGCGCATGGGATTCGAACCCGACAGGGTGCGGAGCTGAGGAAACGCGAAGCGTTTTCCAGCGCAGCACGCGAGGAGCGGAGCGACGAAGCGGGGCGCGGGCGGCGCCAGCCGCACGCGGACATCCCTCATCGCCCACCACTGAATTGTTAGGCCTCCAGCGATGGAGGCCTTTCCTTTTTCAGGCCCAGCGCATGGGATTCGAACCCGCCAGCACGTCTGTCACAAAGGCCGTGGTCAAAAAATGGCAAAAATGAGTACTGCTACTTTGCTTGCAACATATAAACAGATAGTGTTTGCTTAGGTTACGCAACATATGTCCATTATAAGGACTAACAGTCAGATCAAAATCGTGTATTCATCGCCATTTCGACGGTCGCGCGCGCAGACGTGGTGTAAGAGCGTCCTGAGGTCCGTCGCTGCAAGTCCCGATGTTACTCCTTCTTGAGGCCGCGCTTCTCGACTATCTCGTCCACTATCTCCCTGGCGCGCC